>JAICVT010000265.1 GCA_025935235.1 Ktedonobacterales bacterium
AGTGTTTGGCGAGACGCTGGTAGAGCTGGCGAAGCGCGACGAGCGCATCGTGGGCATCACGGCGGCGATGTCAGAGGGTACCTCGCTCAACATGCTGCAGAAGGCTATTCCGGAGCGCTTCTTTGATGTTGGCATCGCCGAACAGCATGCCGTCACCTTCGCGGCTGGGCTGGCCTGCGGCGGCATGAAGCCCGTCGCGGCGATCTATTCCACCTTCCTGCAGCGCGCCTACGATCAGGTCATCCACGATGTCTGCGTGCAAAATCTGCACGTCGTCTTCCCGATGGATCGCGCCGGGCTGGTGGGCGAGGATGGCCACACCCAGCAGGGCGTCTTCGACATTGCCATGCTGCGCACACTGCCCAATATGAAGCTGATGGCGCCCAAAGACGAGAACGAGCTGCGCCACATGCTCTACACCGCGCTCAATCTCGATGGCCCGGTCGCCCTGCGCTACCCGCGTGGCAGCGGCTTCGGTGTGGAGATGGACGCCGAGCTGCGCATGCTGCCGGTCGGCAAGGCGGAGCTGCTGACGCCAGAAGAGGACATCGAGCGCAGCGATGTGGCGATCCTGGGCTATGGCCACATGGTGGCGATGGCGCGGCAGGCCGCGAGCGAGCTGCTGGACGAAGACGGCATCCGCGCGGTGGCGGTCAACGCGCGTTGGGCCAAGCCGCTCGATGAGGAGCTGATCGTGCGGCTGGCGCAGGCGACGGGTCGCCTCATCACCATCGAGGACGGCGTGGAGGCGGGCGGCTTCGGCAGCGCCGTACTGGAGCTGCTCAACGCGCGCGGCCTGATGGATCAGGTCAAGCTGGAGATCATCGGCCTGCCCGACAAGTTCATCGAGCATGGCGCGGTGTCCATCCTGCGCGAGCTGTATGGGCTGTCGTCTGGCCACATCAAGCAGGCCGCGCGCGATCTGGTCGGCGTGCGCCCCACGGCGGGCGCGCATCGCGGCGACTCGGGCGCGCTGGCGTAGCGCCTCACCCCCCTCTCCCACCGCAGCGGGGGAGGGGTTGCGGGTAGGGGCATCACCCACCGACTGGCGGCGCGTCGCCCACGTCCTCGGCGAGCGGCAGAGTGAACCAGAAAACGCAGCCAGCGCCTGGCTCGCTCTCCACACCTACCGCGCCGCCATGCCGCTCGACGATGGTCTTGCTGATGTGCAGCCCCAACCCCAGCCCGGCGCCTTTTCCACTCCGCTGCTCGACATCTGGCGCTCGATAGAAGGTGTCGAAGACGCGCTCCCGCTGCTCAGAGGTCAGCCCCGGCCCACGGTCGCACACCTCCACGCGCGCTTGCCCCGACTCGCGCCGCGCGCGCGCCACTACTGGCTGATCGGCGGCAGAGTACTTGAGCGCGTTGACGAGATAGTTCGTCACCACCTGCCCGATGCGGTCGGCGTCGGCAGCGAGCGCGAGTTGCGGCGGGCCCGGCGACTCCAGGATGATGTGGCGATCTGGCCAGACGACGCGCTGCGCCTCGACCGCTTCAGTGACGACGTCCCGCAGATCGCAGGGCGCCACCCGCATCACCAGCATGCCAGACTGAATCCGCGAGACGTCTAGCAGATCGGCCACCAGCCGGGTCAGCCGTCCGATCTGGCGATCCGAGCTGTCCAGCAGGCGGCGCAACCGGCTGAGCGCTGCGGGCGGCAGATACAGCTCGTCTTCACCGCTGGCCGGGTCAGTGGCGCGTGCGGTTCCGCTGCCCACAGTGGACGGAGTGGACGGAGTGGACGGAGTGGACGGGCGCACCATGCGTCTGGCCATCTGCACATTCGCTGCGAGCGACGTGAGCGGCGTGCGCAGCTCATGGCTGGCGATGCCCAGGAACTCATCCTTGCGGCGCTCGCTCGCCCGCAGGGCTTCTTCCACCTGGGCGCGCTCGATCAGATCAGCCGCCTGCCGCGCCAGCACATCGAACATGCGCAGGTTGCGCTCGGTTAGTTCATGGCGCGTGCGCCAGTGGGTGGAGATCATGCCGACGAGGCGCCCATCGCGCGAGATGAGTGGCGTGGACTGCACGCTCACGACACCACAGAGGAGGTAGCATGCCAGATCCCGCGCGTCGGAGACGGCGCCATCAACGGCGACATCTGGGACGATGACGCGCGCGCCACAGTTCAACGCGGCGCCACACGATGTGCCTGAGGCAACGCTCACCCACTCCCAGTGGGCCGCCGCCTCCGGGACGAAGCCTCTCCATGCCAGCAGCCGCAGCGCGTTGCGCTCCGGATCGAGCATTTGCATGCTGCCCGCATCGGAGCGCATGACGGCGATGGCCGCCTCGACGAGCTGCGCATAGAGCGCATCCAGGTTGCCCTCGCGGATCAGTTGGCCGCTGATACGCTGCAACTCGCGCATGTCAGCCAGCTCGTCGGCCAGTTGCTCCTCATTCGCCCGCAGCGCGTCTTCGATTGCTTTGCGCTCGGTGATGTCGGTGGCTGTGCCGACCCACTCGCGCGCCGAGCCATCGGCTTCGAGCGTCGGCACGCCGCGCGCCAGCAGCCAGCGATACTCGCCATCGAAGCGGCGCACGCGATACTCGATCTCATAGGCGCTGCGTGTGGCCCCCGCCAACGCCCATGCCGCCGCCACCCGCGCGCGGTCATCCGGGTGAATGGCCTCCTGCCAGCCTTCCGCGTGGCTCGCATCTCCGCTCTGCCCGGTGTAGAGCCGCCAGTCGCGCCCTTCGTCCGCTTCGACCACCGAGCCCTCGCCGCGAGCGATCCAGGTGATCTGCCCGGTAGCGAGCACTAGCGCCTGATACCTCTCCCGCAGCGCGCGCAGCGCATCCGGATCATTCGCGCTGGTGGGCTGCTGCGAGGCGATAGTGGGCGCGCCAGGGGCTATCGGGGTCGTGGATAACTGCTGCCGCTGGGCCGAAATCACCTCATCACCCTGTGCCATGTCTCTGTCTTTCACCACATCCTCGGCATCCTCTGCTCGCGCGTCCGGCAGCCACGTATGACAGACGGTCCACCCACAATGAGAGAGTGGCAGCGATACAAGCGATACTAGCGATACAAGCGATACAATGGTGAAAGCCAGCACCTTTGGCGCCGATTCAGCGACAACCTGCTCGCCAGCGATGAGGCCTACGTGCCAGCGAAGGTGACCATCGTGCCAATCGTCTTGAGGGTGATCATCAGGTCGAGCAGTGGCGACTGGCGCCGGATGTAGTAGAGGTCGTATTGCAGCTTGCGCAGCGCGTCTTCCTGCGTGTTGCCATAGCGATAGCAGACCTGCGCCCAGCCGGTGAGTCCGGGCTTGACGGCTAGCCGCGCTCGATAGTAGGGGATCTCGCGCGCCAGCGTCTCCACAAACTCTGGGCGCTCGGGGCGGGGGCCGATGATGCTCATCTCGCCGCGCAGCACGTTGATCAGTTGCGGAACCTCATCTATACGCGAGCGGCGCAGGAACTTGCCCACCCGCGTGATGCGCGCGTCATTGGTCTGCGCCCACTGCGCGATGCCGTCCTCAGCGTCCACCACCATCGAGCGCAGCTTGACGATGCGGAACGGCTTGCCGCCCAGCCCCAGGCGAATCTGCGTGTAGAACACCGGCCCGCGCGAGTCCGCCACGATGACGAGCGCCAGCAGCGGCGCCAGTACGGCGAAGAGCGACAGCCCGATGACCGAGAGGATGATGTCCACCATACGCTTCCAGAGCGCGTAGAGGTTGGCGCGCAGCGAGTGCGCCTCATCGGGCAGCACCAGCGACCACAGCCGCTCCGTCATATGCTCGATCGGCAGCCGCCCGGTGATCTGCTCGTAGAGGCGCGTCATCGGCGTGACTTGCACGCCTGACTCATAGCATGCCAGCAGGCCGTCGAAGACATCGGATGGCACATCATTGGCGTAGGCCATCACTAGCTCGGTGACGCCGTATTCCACCACTAACCGTCGTAGGTCAGCGCCCGCGCCCAGGTAGCGCTGCGGGTCGGCGACCGTCGCCAGCTCGCCCTCGCTGGCCACCAGTCCCAGCAGCTCATAGTCGCCCGCCGCCTCCTCCTTGAGCGTCTGCCAGATCAGATCGGCCTCATGTCCGGCGCCGACCACCAGCGCGCGTCGGCGGAAACCCGTCCAGCCGATCAGGAAGATGCGCGCGGCGCGCCACAGCCCCACCAGCACCAGCGAGAGCGCGGCGTAGTAGACGATGAAGCGACGTGGCAGCGAGCCAGGTGTCGAGAGGAAGAATGTCGCCAGGTAGACGACCAGTACCTCGGTCACGATCAGCGCCAGCCGCCGCAGGCTGGCCCCCACCCGCGCCGCCACGCGCAGGTTGTAGTAGTCATGCGCGGTGGCGAGCACCAGCCAGAGCGCGGGCAGGACAATGAACCAGTGAATCTGCGGCGTAATGAAATCAGCGTTGAACTTCACATGCGCGTGCTGCGCCCAGAGCGCCAGCGCCACGAAGACGGCAATCTCGCTGGCGAGCACATCGCCCGCCATCAGCACCACGCGCCGCTCCGAGACAGGCATCTGCAGTGCGCGGGAATGACGCGACTGGCGCTGGTGGAGTGCGCCGCTACCGCTCTGGCTGACGCTCTGGCTGGCGCCGCGAGTCGCATCCACGGGAACGGTAGAGAGATCGTCAATCTCCTTCGTCATTGGCTCCCTCCCTGTGGTTGCGTTTCCAGCGCGCCAGGCGCCTGCTCATCAGCCCGCTCATCAGCCCGCTCACCGGCCTGCTCGCGTGGGGCTGGCGCGCCGCCAAACAGGGCGCCCTTCCAGAAGCCCAGCCCCCATGCGACATGCATGGTCGCGAAGACCAGTGGCAGCCGTGGCAATAGGCGCCATCCATCGCGCCCGGATCGCCGCGCGACACGCGCCGACGACGACAGATTCACCAGCGCATACAGCGCCAGCATCGCCGCCCAGACAACACGCGCCGCTCCGTTCAGCGTCGCAAGCGCCCCGCCAAACAGCAGCGCGAAGACGAACGTGGGCGCGACGAGCTGTCGCGGCTTGAGCGAGTCGGGGTGCAACTTCAAGGTCGTCGTGCGACCCATGCCATAGGCGAAGTATTGCCGGGCGAGCGCCATGAGCGTTTGCCGACCAAAATAGGTCGAGCGGATGGCGGGAGAGAGGTAGATGCGCCCGC
Organism: Ktedonobacterales bacterium; assembly: GCA_025935235.1. Lineage (GTDB taxonomy): Bacteria > Chloroflexota > Ktedonobacteria > Ktedonobacterales > JADMIN01 > JAKAIY01. Next base: position 5,112 of record JAICVT010000265.1, read on the forward strand.
CCGCGCGCCGCAGTCGATAGTTTAGCTCGTAGTCTTCGTTGATGCGCAGCCGCTCATCGAAGCCGCCCGCCGCCAGCAGCGCCTCGCGCCGCCACGCGCCCATGTAGACGGTATCAGTGAATTGCGGTGTGTCGCTGACATGGAAGGCGGTCGGCACGCCGAAGCGCGACCCACCCGCCGCCGCGATGGCGCAACCCATCGGCGTCTCGCCGCGCGGCTCCATACGCCCGCCGACGTTGACGGCGCCACTCTGCTCTAGCGCCCGCACACACTGGCGCACGTAGTCCGGCGCGATGATGGTGTGGCCATCCACCCGCACGATGATCTCGCCGCGCGCCTGCCGCAGCGCCAGATTGAGGCCGAACGCCTGCCGCCGCTGGGGGTTCTCGATCACGCGCACCCGCTCGGCGCCGGGGAGGCTGGCGATGATCTCGCGCGTGCGGTCGTCGCTCTGGCCGTCGGCGACCAGCGTCTCCAGCCGGTCAGCGGGGTAGCGCTGACGCAGCACAGCGCCCAGGCTGCGGGCGATGAAGGCTTCCTCATTGCGCACCGGCATGATGACCGTGACGAACGGATCAGTCATCCTCATGCGCCTTCCTCTCGCCGCTCGCGCCGCGCGCCACACCCATGCAGACGCCCCAACAGAAGGATAGATGCTCTAGCGCGATCAGCGGCGAGAAGCTCATCGCGCGCGCCAGCCCGACCCGCTTGCGCAGCCGCCATGCCAGCAGGGGCGCCAGCAGCGCGGCCCCGCCATGCCGTATCAGCTCAGTCGCTGGCGTGCGTCCATTGCGCCACCTGCGCGACAAGACCGCCGCGCCGAATCCATACCGATACAGCTCACGACTGAGGCGCGCCGCCGTTCCAGGGGAGCCAAAGTGTGTGACGACCCCTCCAGGGGCCAGTAACAACGCATATCCCTGTTGTTTCAGCCGGAACGAGAGATCGGCGTCCTCCGCCCAGATGCCGGGGAGGTCGGCGAACCCGCCGACCCGCGTCAGCGCATCGCGGCGAAACGCGGCATTGTTCGTCAGCAGGTAGTCCACCACGCCATTGCGCGCGCGCTGGCGATAGAACTGGCAGGCGCTGAGGTAGTCACTGACCCAGCCAGGCGCCGACACATTATGCAGTGGGCCGCCGACCCCGGC
>JAICVT010000399.1 GCA_025935235.1 Ktedonobacterales bacterium
CCACGCGCTTGATCAGTTCCTGACGTCCGACTGGCATGTGGATGTCTCCTCTTTCCGGTAGCTGGCGCTTCGATGCGCCTTCACCTCTGGCGCCGCTCGACTGACAGTCGAGCCTTGACGCTGCCCCAAGGGGCAACCCCGCTGGCGCCTCCGAACGGTCTGATGGGCGGGAGTATAGCACCGCGCTGTATCGGCGCCAAGCGCGCGGCGCCCGCTACACCGCTTCAGACCGCTATTATTGTGCATTGTCCCGCGGCGAAATGCAAGGGAATCTCGAAAAATTCAGCATTCACGCTTGCTTCTCGCGCGCCAGCGACATCCGCGCACAGCAAAAACTGACAAACACGAACATTAGTACAAAAGTCCTGTCAGCCCGCAGTGGCTCAGGGATGAGACGACCAGGCGACGCTCGCCATTGCGCAATTCTACGGAGAGACAGCGCATTCTACGGCTCCGCGCGCTCTCGCTTGTTGGCAATCGCGGTGGACGACAAATCGGACGCCGGATCGGGCGCTGGGCCACGGCCAGGCGCGGCGGGCAGATAGCGGTAGAACGCGCCGACGCGCTCCATCCGCACGCCGCCACGCAGTCGCAGATGCTCCAGATGCGCCAGTGTCTCGGCCAGGGCGAAGCGGCGATCATCCACCGTGCGCAGCCGCTCGCCGAAGAGCGCGCTAGCGATCTCGTTGGCGGTCTGCCCGGCGGGCGCGGCCTCTACCAGCGCGCGGATAGCGGCGCTGCGTTCGATGTGGTGCTCGCGCAGGGCATCGGCGCGCTCGGCCAGCGTCATGCCAGGCGTCATGCCAGGGGCGCCGAACGGCAACCCATGCCCTGGCGCGACAATGCGGGCGGGCAGGTCGCGCACGCGCTGGAGTGAGGCGAAGTAGTCGCCCAGCGGGTCGGGGTGCGAATCGGGGAAGAGGCCGATATTGGGCGTGATGGCGGGCAGGATATGATCGCCCACGATGAAGAAGCCGTCCGAGCGTAGCAGGCACATATGATAATCGGAGTGGCCGGGTGTCCAGACGACCTGATAGCTCCAGCGGCCCAGCGTTAGCGTGTCGCCATCCTCTAGCGTGCGGATGGCGTCGAGCGGCGGCAGCGAGAAGCCCTTGGGGCGAGCGATGGCTCTGGCCGTTTCATCCTGACGGCGACGCTCCTGCCGCTCCTGCCCATCGCGAGGCTCGCGACTCTCGCGCCCATCGCGGCTATCGCTGCCGGCGACAGCGGTGACACGCGGGTCGGCGGCGCTCTCATCCAGCGCCAGACCATGCTCGGCGAAGAAACCGACGATGGCGCGCAGCGCTGGGCCGGTCAGCTCGCCCCAGACCCGATACATGCGCTCGTCCTCGCGCGCCAGCATGTAGACCGGCGCGCCAGATGTCGCGTGCAGCAGGCCAGAGAGGCCGATATGGTCGGGGTGGGCATGGGTCAGCACGAGCGCGCTGAGCGCCTCCATCGGCACGCCCGCCCGCTCCAGTCCGGCGCGCAGGGCGGCCTCGTCGCGCGCCAGCCCAAGCCCGGCATCGAAGAGCGTCCAGTGGCCCGCGCCATCGCCGATCAGGTAGACATTGACGGAACGCAGCGCGAAGGGCAGCGGCAGCGGGATGCGCCAGACGTGATCTTCCATCTGGGTGGGCGCGTCGTCGCGCGGGAAGACATCGCGCGCGGCCTGCGCGTCTTCGGGGGAAAGCTGCTGCACGAAGGCTCCTGTCTGGGCTATGCTGCGTGACGGGCGCGACCTCACCCCCAGCCCCCTCTCCCATAGGGAGACGTGGAGCAAGAAGCGGCGTCGCGGCTAGGGCTGGGCGATGATGACGGGTGTGTCGCCCGGCTCGATATAGCCCAGGTGGCGCGCCTCGCGCTCGATGACGCCTGGCGACTGCGCCTGATCCACCGCCTGCTGGGTCTGCTGGATGTCGTGCTCGATGTGCTGGTTCTCGGCGCGCGTCTGCGTCACCGCCTGCTGCGCCTGCCACAGCGACCACGTCTCGCCGCCCGTGGCGGCCAGCAGCGCCAGGCAGATCAGCGCAGCCAGCCACACTAGCGGCTTGCGCATCGGACGGGCTGGCGGCTCGCGCGTGGCCAGCCCATCAGGGAGCGCATCCCGCGAGGCGCCGTCCGCGCGCTCCAGCGCATCATCTTCAGGCAGTATACGTCGCGCATCATCCGGTCGCATAGTCGTCACGGTCGGGAAACCTCTCCCCCTGCCCCCTCCCCTTCAGGGAGGGGGAACCCAGCCCAGGCGCACTCTGCACATCGCATCTGGCTCTTCCTCAGTCTTCGGCTCCCCCTCGCCCGGTGGGAGCGGGGGCTGTGGGGTGAGGTCGCTGCGGCTGCTGGCGGCGCGTGCGCACTCGCTCGCCAATCGCGGCGATGGGCCGCGGCGGATCGGCCAGCGCGGCGTGCGTCAGTCGCAGCCAGTCGTCCAGGCTCAGCGACTGCGCACGGCGCTCGACCTCGATCTCGCTCGCCGCCAACCAGCGGCTCACCTGCTCTGGCGCAAGACGCAGATTCCGCGCCAGCGAGTTGTGGATCTGCTTGCGCTTGCCCGCGAAGGCAGCGTGCGCCAGACTGAAGAGCAGGTCGCGTCCGGCGTCATCCAGCGGCAGGCGCTCGAAGATGTCCACCCGCACGACGGCCGATTCGACCTTGGGCGGCGGATAGAAGGCGCTGGCCGGAACGAGCGCGACGATGCGCGGCTGGCCATAGAAGCGCACGCTCAGCCCCAGCAGGCTCAGCTCGCCCGGCTCCGCGACCATCCGCTCGGCCACCTCGCGCTGGGTCATTACCACCAGGCGGGTCGGGCGCGGGCGCGCTTCGAGGATGCGCCGCAGGATCAGCGCGGTGATGTAGTAGGGCAGATTGGCGACGAACTTGTAGGGTTGGCCGCCAAACACCGCGCCCAGGTCCACCCTCAGCAGGTCGCGCGGGATGATCTCGACATTGGGATAGGGCGCGGTAACCTCGGCCAACACCGGCAGGATGTCGCGATCCATCTCGATAGCGGCCACCCGCCCGGCTCGCCGCGCCAGCTCTACAGTGAGCGCGCCCGGCCCCGCGCCCACCTCCAGCGCGTTATCGCCAGAAGCCAGCTCTGCCGCGCTGACCACAGCGTCGAGCGCTTTGCGACTGACGAGCAGATGCTGGCCCAACCGCTTGTTGGGTTGCGCCAGCCCGTGCCGCCGCAGTAGCGCCTTCAGCGCGCCGATGTCGGTGAGATCGAGCGCGGGCGGCGTCTCTGGCGCGGCCCCAGGCGCGATTGGCTGGTCAGGCATGTCATCCACGGAACGAGCCACCCCGCGCTTCGCTGGCCGAGCCTCCCCGGCTGGACGCCCGGCGCGCGATGCGGGCGACGCCTGCCAGCGTAGCACGAAAGTGGCCGTGAGGGGCGGGGAATCTCTCCCCCGTCCTCTCTCCCTGACACATTGTAGAAGCGGAGATGGAGGCGCCATCCGAGTGGGGTGGCGCGGAAAGGCGGTAGCGCGGCGAGGCGGCGGAGACCGACGGGCTGGCTTGATTTGCTCGGTCCAGGCGCGCCATACTACGATTGAGGCCTCTATGAAGACCGTTCCCCCTTTCCATCGCGATGACGATACCCTCGTGAGGGTAGGCCGGAACGGCCTTCAACTCCTCGCTCGCTCAAATGTGTCAGGGAGAAAGGACCGGGGAGAGGTTGCGCGCGACTGCTTACCTCTACCCCAAACCCTGAGAATTCCGGCGTGGCGCTTGCGGCCTCGTGGCCGAGGTGCTATACTTGGAAGTTGGCTGCGCCTGTTCATTTTTGGGGGCCGCGCAGCCACGACGACCGTGATGACACGGG
>JAICVT010000140.1 GCA_025935235.1 Ktedonobacterales bacterium
CGGTCGCTGGTCAGCACGATCTGCTTGTCAGCTTCGTGCAGCCAGTTGAAGGTGTGGAAGAACTCTTCCTCGGTGGATTCGCGCCCGGCGATGAACTGCACGTCATCCATCAGCAGCGCGTCCACCGAGCGATAGCGGTCGCGGAACTGCTGCGTGGCGCGGCGACGGATCGCCTCGACGATCTCGTTGGTGAAGCGCTCGGCGGTCACATAGGCCACGCGCCGCCCCTGCTCCATCAGCCGGTGGCCAACGGCGTGGAGCAGGTGGGTCTTGCCCAGGCCGACGCCGCCATAGATGAAGAGCGGATTGTAGCGCTCGCCCGCCGCGCTGACGACCTCCTGCGCGGCGGCGAAGGCGAAGCGGTTGCCCACGCCGACCGTGAACGTCTCGAAGGTGAAGCGCGGATTGGGCGCGGCGCCATCCGACGACCACGGAATCGCGCTGCGCAGCGGGCCAGAGGCGGCAGCGCGCGATGCCACGGCGGGGGTGAGCCGCCCGCTGGGGACGGCGCGCGACACGGCAGCGCTAGCCAGCGAGGAAGACGTCATGCCGGGCGTCATCCCAGGCGTCATGCCGGGAAGCGGCGGCTGCGCGCGCAGTTGGTCGGGCGGCGTGGGGCGGCCAGCGCGGCTCAGTGGACGGGCGCGGGCGGGCGTGGCGAGCGCGGCGCTGCGGGCGGCCTCGGCGCGTGAGCGCGATCCCGCGCCACGCGGGCGGCTGGCGCGGCGTGTCGGCGTGGGGTCGGCGGCGCGCTCTGGTGGCGTGGCAGGCGTGGCGAGGCGCCCCTGTGTGGCGGATGGCAGCGCGCCCAGCGGCACGAAGCGCACCTCGGCGGGCGCGCCCAGCGCCTGGCTGACGGCGGCGCGGGCCACATCGGCGAAGCGCTGCGCGAGATGCTCAGCGGCGAAGGTGTTGGAGACGGCGACGACCAGCGTGCGCTGCGACAGCTCCACGCCGACCGCGCCGCGGAACCAGGTGGTGTACGCCCCGCGCGACACACGCTGCTGGATGCGCTCCAGCGCGCTCTGCCAGACCTGACGGGCATCCATGTCGCGCCTCCGCTGCCACGCCGAACACGCCTGCCACGCTGTGTTTTGAGCAGCGCGCAAGAGCTTCCGCTAGCGTTTCTGATGTCCCTGAGCGCGGGGGGATTCAACTATTCAGTGTAGCACCATCCAGGCTGTCTGTACACCGGAGTGATGCGCTCAGGTATTGTGAACAGACGCTCAGGCAGGCGCGCGCGTCACATCGGGCGGACCTCGCCTCCCCAGCCCACTCTCCCACAGGGCGAGTGGGAGCAGGCGCCACGCCAGCGGTTGAAACCGCGCCTGAAGGGCCTGGCGACCCACAACGTCCGCCTGCGCGGACACGAGGACATTCGCTCCCCAGCCCGCGTAGGCGGGCTTTGCGGCGGAACGCCCTTAGCCTGCGGGTTTACCCGCCTGTGCCATTGCGCCGCTCTACTGCTCCTGGCAGGTGAATGCGGATTGCACGACGCCCGGATGGTAGTTGGGCGGCGGCTGGAGGCTGAAGAGGGTGGCGGTATCCAGGCTTGGCGGCAGATATTCGATGAAGGTGTAGGTGACGATATAGGGCTGGCAGGCGGTGGTCGAGATGAAGCTCTGCGCGCCATTCAGCCCGCCGGGATGCTCTTTCGACTCGCTCGATGGCGTGACGACCAGCGCCACCGCCTGCCCAGTCGTGGCGTCCACGTAGATATGCTCGGGCTGGGCGGCGTCGGCCCAATACAGGTCGTAGGCGTTGATCGTGCGCTTGTCAGGTAGGTTGAACAGCCCACCACCCAGATTCCAAAGCTCGCCTGCGGCCAGATAATCGCTGGTCGCGATCAGCGGCTGAGTGACACTGTGCGGCGGCTGGGCGGGTGGAATTGGCAGCGACAGGTTCTGGAAGACCTGTGCGCTGTTGTCGAGCCGCACGCCCGTCGAGCCGTTGCGAATCTCGGTGACGTTGACACCCCTGCCGACAGCCTGCGCGTTCTGCTGCTGGCCCAGTGCGCCGAGCGTGCTGACGGTCCACTGCCACGTCTGGCCCTGCCCGTCGCTGACGGTGGCCTGATAATGCAGGACATCGCTGCTGCTGGGTGAGGCCAGCCGCACGCCGAGCGGCTTATACGGCGCGTCGAGCGAGAGGCTGACCATCCGCAGCCAGACGGCGACGGCGTCGGCGCTAGCTCCTCCGCGCGGGCGCGCATCCAGCGCGAGCTGCATGCCTGCGCGCGTCTGGCCGACCGCCAGGCAGGTCGCGCAGTCGGTCGGGGTCAGCGGCTGCCAGCCAGATGTCTGTGGCAGCGCCCACTGGAGCCGCGTCGAAACGTTTGGGCCAGCGACCGCCGCATTGCCAGCGGCGTAGCCATCGAATCCTAGCCCAGATGGTAGCTCGCGCAGGCGCAAGGATGAAGCTGGGCCGCTGGCGAACGTCCAGGTGACGTCGAGGTAGCGCGAGTTCTTTTGCACCTGCTCTTGCGGGCCAACGCCGCTTCTCGGCGCGCTGGCGCCCGCTGGCAGATAGGTGGGGCTGACCGGCGCGAACGCCAGCTGGTCGGCCAACGCATTGATCGCGCTGGCGGTCTGCTGTAGCGGACTGGCCGGGTTGGGGGTTGTGTGGCTGGTTGCCCCCTGTCGCGGGAAGCTGGGGAAGCGGTTAAAGAGCGACGCCGCCAGCGCCACGAGCAGCAGCGCCGCCGCCGCCGGAATCGCCGCCGCCACCCACGGCGGGCGGCGACGGCCAGCGCGTCCGCCTACCCGGCTCGCGCTCAGGTCGTCCGAGTCGTCATCTGACTGACTCGGAGCCTGATCTGGCGCGACGATCTGGCGCAGGCGGCGGCGCAGTTCCGCCCCGCCCGCCAGCCGCTCGCGCGTGACGGAGTGCGGATCAGCCGAGGCGTGGCGCGTGGCGGCGGCCAGCGTCCGCTCATAGACGCCCGCCGAGGGCGCGGTGTGTGGCAGTGAGCCAATCAGCCGGTCAATCGTGCGGATGCGCTCGAGCTGGGCGGCGCAGTCGTCGCAGGTAGCGATGTGCGCGGCGACCTGCGAGCGCAGCGGCTCGGCCAGTTCGCCATCGGCGAAGGGCGAGAGGTAGGGCGTGACGGCGGCGCAGTCGAGCGTCTCGTTGTCACTCATCGCAATCCCTCCTTTCTCAGCTCTTCATAGTAGCGCGCGAACAGGTCACGCGCGCGGCTCAGGCGCACGGCGGCGGCTCCGGGTGTGATGCCCACAACCTCCGCGATCTCGCGATAGGAAAGCCCCTGGAGCGAATGCAGGAGCAGGCAGATGGCATACTTGTCGGGCATGCGCTTGAGGGCCAGCGCGATGTGGTCGCGCTCGGCGACGCTCTCGATCTCGGCCATCGCCAGCGGCTGGGCCACTTCGCGCGTCGGCGCATCCTCCGTCCCTGGTCCGACCAGCGCGCCCAGCGGCAGCTCGACCCCGAAGATGCGCTTGACGCGCGAGCGGCGGCGCATTTGATCCATGCACAGGTTGGTGGCGATGCGATAGAGCCACGAGCGCATGCTGGTCTGGTCGCGCAGTTGCCCGATGCGCGCATAGGCGCGGATGAAGACCTCCTGCGTGATGTCGTCGGCGTCTTCGGGATTACCCAGCAGGTGGTAGGCGTAGGTGTGGATCTGCCCGCTAAACTCGCGATAGATGGCGGCGAGCTGCGCGTCGGAGGGGACATCAGCAGGCGTCACGGCCCCTCCCGTTTCAGCGGCGGCGCGGCTCGCTGGTCGCGCCGCTCCCAGCCCGCCCAGCGATGTCGGTAGCGATGTTGGTGTGGAAGCGGCTGAGAACGCCAGCGCTCCCATCCACGAGCCAGCCCAGAGCCAGCGAGGCGCGCGCCACTCTCGCATATGCTCCCCTTTGCCCGTCGTGTCATTCTATCGCCTGCCGCGCTGTATCCGCGCGCCTCAGTCGCTGGTCGCGCCCGGACTCATCCGGCTATACCACCATGACGCCTGGGGCGCCGCGCTTTTACGCGCCAGATCACGATGAGCTCCCAAACCCCCGCTCACACCGCGTTCGCCACCTCGATGAAGATCGTCTCGACGCCGAAGCGCTCGCGCAGGAGGTCGCCGAGCGCCCGCACGCCCAGCCGCTCGGTATTGTAGTGGCCAGCCGCGATGAAGTTGGCGCGTTCTTCGCGGGCGATGGCCTGGGTACCCTCTGCCGTCTCGCCCGTCAGATAGGCGTCGCAGCCGCGCGCCGCCGCCTCGACCAGGCTGCCCGGCGCAGCGCCCGTGGCCACCGCCAGCCGCCGCACCAGCGCCGGGCCATGCGGGTAGACGCGCGGCGCGTCGCCCGCGATCTCGGCCACCAGCTCCACCAGCCGCGCGAGTGGCAGCGGCTCTTCTCGCGCGCCAATCGCGCCGATGGCCTGCCCCTGATACTGCCCGAAGTCCAGCGATTCGACGCTGAAGCCCAGGCGGCGCAGCCAGAGCGCGTTGTTGCCGATCTCAGGATGCGCGTCGAGCGGCAGGTGGTAGCCCAGCAGCGTGATGTCGGCATCGAAGAGCGCTTTGAGTCGCCGTTTCTGGCGGGCCAGAATGGGGCGCGGGTCGCGATCGGTAAAGAGGCCGTGGTGGCAGATAATGAGGTCGGCGCCCGCCTGCGCGGCCTGCTCGATCAGCTCCAGGTTGGCGCTGACCCCCAGCGCCACGCGCCGCACCGCTGGTTTGCCGATCACCTGCATGCCATTAGGGCAGATGTCGCGGAACTTGCTCACGCTCAGGTAGTCATCCAGAAAGGACACGATGGCGTCGCGCTCGGCTACCCGCTCCGATGCGCGCGATTCAGGCGCGGCGGCGCGCGGCGCTGGATGATTCGCCGTCCCACGGCGCGGGGCGGCGAGCGAGAGGGTGGCGGCTTGCGGGCGCTTCGGTGGGCGCGGCGCTTGCGGCTGCTGGCGCTCGGTCACCGCCCCGCGCGATTTGCGGCGTGAGGCGGCGCGCGCCGCTCGCTTATCCGCCGTGGCCTCCGCCGACGGCGCGACTGCCGGCTGCTCGGGCTGCTCCGGCTGGGGTGGCGGCTGGCGGCGCGCGGGGCGCTCTGGCGCGGGGGCGGCGTCCAGCTCGGCCAGCGTGTCGCGTGCGATGCGCTCGGCCCGCTCGCGGTCGTCGGGGGCCAGCTCGCCGTCAATCACCAGCCCCAGCAGGCGATCTTTCACCACGCGCAGCCACGGCCCCGGCTCGCGCCCGAATAGCTCCATCAGGTCGTTGCCATCCAGCGGACTCTTGATCGGCGTGACCTCGGCCTGCTCGCGCAACCACTTGCAGCGCGCCTCCATCTCGTTGACGCGTGCTACTGCTCGCGCCACCTTCTCTGGCCGATAGCTGGTAATGTCGGCGCGCGAGAGGTCCAGCAGATCGGGCAGCGCGTCGCCCGCCTCCAGCATCAGGCGGCGCACCGCGCCATCGGTCCACTCCGGCAGGTAGGCGTTGGCGCGCATGTGCATCCGCACCAGTTTCGAGACGAACTCGATGAACGGGCGGTCGAAGCGCAGCCGCCGCAGAATCTCGCGCGCCATCACCGCGCCGACCTCATCGTGGCCGAAGAAGTGAACCTTGCCATTCTCGACCGTGCGCGTACGCGGCTTGGCGATGTCGTGCAGCAGCGCCGCCCAGCGCAGCGCCGGACGCGGCGGCGCGCCTGCCACGACACGCAGCACATGCTCGTAGACATCCTTCGAGTGGGCGGGCGCCTGGCTGACGCCGCGCAGCTCCAGCAGTTCCGGCAGGGTGTAGGGCGCCAGACCCAGCGAGACGAGCAGCCGCAGCGCGCGGTCGGGTCGCGGGCTAACCAGCGCCTTGGTCAACTCGTCGCGGATGCGCTCGTTGCTGATCTTGGCGAGCGTGGGCGCCTGCCGCCGGATCGCCTCGGCGGTGGCTGGCTCGATCTCGAAGCCGAGCTGCGCCGCGAAGCGCACGGCGCGCAGCATGCGCAGTGGATCCTCCTCGAAGCGCCGCTGCGGATCGTCGCCCACCGCGCGAATCAGCTTGCGCTCCAGGTCTTGTCGCCCACCCCACGGATCAACAATCTCGCCGCTCAACGGGTCGCGCGCCAGGGCATTGATGGTGAAGTCGCGGCGCAGCAGGTCGCCCACCAGCGTGTCGCCAAACGCGACCTCCGGCTTGCGCGAGTCTGGGCGATAGACATCGCTGCGATAGGTCGTGATCTCGACGACATCCACCCCTGGCGGATGATTGCCCGTCAGCGATGAGAAAGCTGGCTCGCGCCGCTCCTCGTCAGGCGGTTCGTCAGCCGCGCTGGCGCCCTCTGGCAGGGGATAGTGGATGGCGATGGTGCCGAACGTCTCGCCGACGGTATTGACGGCGAGCGGATGCGTCGCCGCGACGAGCCGCTTGATCTCGTCGGGGCGCGCGTCGGTGGTCAGGTCAATATCGGTTGAGCCTTCGCGCTGCAGAAGCAGATCGCGCACACTGCCGCCGACCAGATAGAGGTCGTGGTTCTGGGCGCGAAACATCCGGGCGAGGGCAAGAATCGTCTCAAGCATGCGGTCCGAGTTTCTCTCTGTCAGCGCGCTCAGGCGCCTCGTGCGCTGTGCGCGTTGATCCACTGGGCGATGTCGTCGTCGAGGATGGCGCGCTCTGGCTCAAATTCGACATCGTGGGCAAAGTCGGCGTAGGTCTTCCACGACTTGTCCGCACTAGCCAGAGCGTCGTAGGCGCGCCGCGAGGCGGCTGAAACGACCGCCAGATCCCGCCCACACTGTATCACGAGCGCTGGAATGCGCGTGCGGCGCGCCTGCGCGATGGCCTTGAGCCGCAGCATGGTGACCTGATAGAGGAACGACGCGCTCTCGGCGCGCACCCACAACGTATCGTCGTTGAGCATCGCCAGCGCCTCGGGATTGGTGGTCATCGTGCGCGTGTCGCCGGTCGTGAAGGGATGCGTGGACCCCATGCGCCCGCGCGCTAGCAGGCTGACCACCCGCGCGGGCGAGACCTTGGTCTGGTCATCAATCCACGGATTCATCAGGATCAGGCCAGCCAGCGTCGGCTGCGCGCGCGCGGAATCCTGGGCGGCCAGATGCAGCGCGAAGATGGCGCCCATGCTGTGGCCCAGGATGAATAGCGGGCTGTCTGGCTGCTCCGCGCGAATGTGGTCGAGGAACGCGGCGAGATCGCGCTGGTAGATCGAGCCATCGCGCACATGGCCGCGTGGCCCCTCCGAGCGCCCGAAGCCGCGATGGTCCACAGCATAGACATTCAGCCCGCGCGCGTGCAGCGCATTGCCCATATCAATGAACCAGCCAGAGTGCGCGCCGAGGCCGTGCAGCAGCGCCAGCGTCGGCGCTTGCGCTCCGCTTGCCCAATGGCGATAGAATAGCTTGACGCCATCCGACATGGCGATGGCGCCTGTCTCGTAGCTCTGCGACTCGCCCACTGGAACGCCCCAGTCGCCCGCGCGCTCCGGCGTGTATTTGCTCTGTGTCGCCATGCCCGGCGCCTCCCGACCGCTCAAACGTTATTGAACGCTGATGCGGAGCCGCCCGCGCACAGGCGCCACGGCGTCTCCTCCGCTGTTGGCGGGTATTATAGCATCGCGACGCACGCTCCCTGAGCGTGGGCGCCAGCAACACGTCTCACGGCGCGACTGGGGGGCGTGATCGGCAGTGAAACCAGGCGAAGCATAACCTGCATAGCGAGAATGGGTCGCTGTTCTGCGTGCGTGCATCATAGTGCGATATACTAGCCGCTGGGCCAGCATGTTCCAGTTTCGGCCCGACCTTGAACAGTAGGGAGCGGTATGGCGCAGGAGTCTTTACACGTTCGACGGGGCATCGCAGGCGGTCTGGGTGGGGTCAGGGGCGATTTCATGCGCCGGGGTGACGTACGACAGACGATCATCTTTTCCCTCGCGGCGGTTCCCATGGGAGTTATTGGCGCGGTCTGCGCCTGGCTGTTGTATCACCTCATCAACATCATCACTGGCTTCGCCTTCTACGGCAAGCTGATGCTCCAGACGCCAGTTTATCCGCCCACCTCGGGCCTGGGCATCCGCGCGCTCATCATCCCGGTGGCCGGCGCGCTGGTCGTCGGCGTGATGGCGCGCTATGGCACCGACCGCATCCGCGGGCATGGCATCCCGGAGGCGATGGAGGCAGTGCTGGCCAAAGAGAGCCGCATCAACCTGAAGGTGGCGATCTTCAAGCCGATCTCCGCCGCCTTCGCGGTCGGCTCTGGCGGCCCGTTTGGCGCCGAGGGGCCGATCATCCAGACGGGCGGCGCGATTGGTTCGCTGATTGGCCAGGCGTTTCACCTGACCTCGAACGAGCGGCGCATCCTGCTGGCGTGCGGCGCGGCTGCTGGCATGGTCGGCATCTTCAACACGCCGATGGCCGCTGTGGCCCTGGCGCTGGAGCTGCTGCTGTTCGAGTTCCGCGCGCGCTCGCTTGTGCCAGTCATCATCGCCAGCGCGGTCGCGGCGGCCTGCCGCACCTTCCTGCTCGGCTCGAAGGTCATGTTCCAGGTCAAGGTTCCCGTCACGCTTGGCTCGCCCGCCAATCTCTTCTGGCTGGTCCCGCTGGGGATCATTGTCGGCGTGGCCGCTGTCGTGATGAGCAAGTCGCTGAACTGGATCGAGGAATACTTCGACCATCTTCCCATCAGCCTGCTCGTCAAGCCGGCCATCGGCGCGGTCGTGCTGGGTATCGTGGCGATGATCGAGCCGCGCGTGCTGGGCATGGGCTACACCGTCATCACCAACATCCTGGATGGCGTCTACAGCAATCCGACGGTGGCGCTGCTGGCGATTGGTAAGGCGGTGGCGCTGGTCTTCTCGCTCGGCGCTGGCACGTCGGGTGGCCTGCTGGCCCCGATGCTGATGGTGGGCGCGGGCATCGGCGTGGGCTATGGGCGCGCGCTGAACGGCATCTTTCCGCGTATTGGGCTGAGTCCCTCGATGTGCGGCATCGTCTCGATGAGCGCGCTCTTTTCGTCGGCGGCGCGCGCCCCGCTGACCTCGTTCCTCTTCGCCTTCGAACTGACCGGCAACGCGCAGGCCGTCGTCCCGCTGATGATCGGCTGCATGGTCGCCGACCTGACCACCCGCGCGCTGATGACTGAGTCGGTGATGACCGAGCGGCTGGTGCGGCGCGGTCTGCGCATCACGCAGGATCTGGAGCCGAATCAGCTGGCGACGCTGCCCGTGCGCGCGGTGATGAGCGCTCCGATGGCGGCGCTGACCGCCAGCATGACGCTCGCCGATACGCTGCGGCTGCTGGCGGGCGCCGCGGCGACCCCGGTGGCCGTTGGCGCGCGCGCCTCGGCGGCAGCGCCTTCCAACGGCTCAGGCAACAGACTGGGCAATGGCGCGCATGCCAGCGCGTCCGATGGTGGCGGAGGTGGTAGAGGCGCCCTGAGCGGGGGTGACGATGAAACCGGGACGGTCGTGTTGTGGCCGCGCAACCAGTGGACGTTCCCGGTGGTGGATGAGCAGGGCGCGCTGGTGGGTATCATCTCGCGCGGTGATCTGCTCGATGCGGCGGCGGACGAATCGAAGCTGACCCAGCCGCTGAGCGCCATCGCCACCGCCAATCCGCAGGTGGCGACGCCTGACGAGCCGATGACCGATGCGCTTGATCGCCTGGTGACGGGCGACTTCGCGCTGCTGCCCGTCGTCGCCGAGCCTGGTTCCCGGCGCATCGTCGGCGCGTTCAGCCGGGGCGACGCGGCGCGCGCCAGCCGCACGCTCGAGGAGTTGACCTCGCGGCGCCAGCGCTACATCGGCGCCCGGCGAGCGATCGCGGCGCTTGACGCGCCTGCCGCGCCTGCCGAAGCCCAGATCGAGGCGCAGATCGAGGCGCAGATCGAAGCGCAGATCGAGGCGCAGATCGAAGCCGAGTAGCCGACCGCGTCTACGTCAGAGTGGCCCGCGTGTGGTGGCGAACACATGACGCGCGGGCCGTTCTGTTCCGTCCGCTACACGGGCGCTTGGCCTGGCGTGCGGCGTGGCGGGTATACTGTGGCACGCGGGGCGCGTGGATCGGCGAACGACGCGGCA
>JAICVT010000601.1 GCA_025935235.1 Ktedonobacterales bacterium
CTTCGGGTGCGGCATGCCAATAACGGCGGCCTCCAGCACCTGAGGATTGCCCATAATGATGCCTTCCATCTGCACCGACGAGATCCACTCGCCGCCCGACTTGATGACATCTTTAGTGCGATCCACAATCTGGATGAAGCCCTCGGCGTTGAGCGTAGCCACATCGCCGGTGCGGAACCAGCCATCCATGAACTTCGAGACGCCCTGCTCCTGGTCGTCGCCGTGGTAATACGAGCCGGTCACCCACGGCCCACGCACCTGAATCTCGCCGAAGGTCGTCCCGTCCCAGGGCGCCTCTTCGCCAGTATCCAGATTCATGATGCGCAGCTCAATGCCCGGAACGGCGTAGCCCTGCATGGCGCGATAGGCCAACTGCTGGTCGGCTGGCAGCGCGAGCAGATCGTGCGTCAGCCGCGAGACAGTCGCGATGGGCGAGGTCTCGGTCATGCCCCAGGCGTGCAGCAGCGGCAGCCCCTTGGCGTCCATCCCGGCGATCAGCGCGGCGGGCGCGGCCGAGCCGCCGACGACCACGCGCGTCACCGTGGACATATCCAGCTCGGGGCGCTGCGCCAGCACCTGCAGCATGCCGATCCAGATCGTCGGCACGCCCGCTGGCAGGGTCACCTTCTCATCCGAGATGGTCTGCGCCATGCGCGCCGGGTCGCCCATGAAGCGTCCGGGGAAGACGAGTTTGCTGCCGACCGCCGCCGCCGCGTGCGGCAGGCCCCAGGCGTTGACGTGGAACATCGGCACCAGCGGCATCGCCACGTCGCGGTTCGAGAGGCCGATAGTGTCAGCCTGCGTCACGGCCATCGCGTGCAGGTATGAAGAGCGATGGCTGTATACGACGCCCTTGGGGTTGCCTGTGGTGCCAGAGGTGTAGCACATCGCGGCTGGCTCGCGCTCGTCAAGTAGCGGCCAATCATAGGTCGCCGGGGCGCTGGCGAGCAACTGCTCGTAGTCATGCACGGGCGGCAGGCCATCGGTGTTCTCTGGTAGCGGGCCGTTCATCACGACGATGTGCTTGACGCTGCCCAGCGCGTCTTTCACGCCCACCACCAGCGGAAAGAGATCGGCGTCTATGAAGATCACGCTATCGGCGGCATCCTGGATGATGTAGCCCGCCTGCTGAGGTCCCAGGCGTAGATTGAGGGTGTGCAGCACGGCGCCCATGCACGGCACGGCGAAGTAGATCTCGTAGTGGCGGGTGGTGTTCCAGGCGAGTGTGGCCACGCGGTCGCCGCGCCGCACGCCCAGACCATCCAGCGCTGCGGCCAGCCGCTCGGCGCGCGCCAGCGTCTCGCCCATCGTCGTGCGGTCGTAGCCATCGGTGGTCACGGTGACGACCTCAGCATGCGGGAAGAGCTTGCGCCCGCGCTGGTAGACATGCTGGAGGGTCAGCGGATAGTCCATCATCGTCGCCCCGAAGCCAGGCGCCGGGGTGAAGGTCACGGGCGGCGCGACGACAGGCTGCTGCGCAGCGAGATGTGCAGGCGCCTGTGGGCCGGAATCGGCGGCGGGATGCGAGGCGGAGGCGGTCGGCTGCGAGTGCGGGTCGGACTGAGACTTGGGGGCGCGGCGAAACCATGACATGAGACACCTCCCGGAGGCGCGCCGCCAACACTGGCGGGCGCA
>JAICVT010000431.1 GCA_025935235.1 Ktedonobacterales bacterium
CGGCGCGTGGCGTCGAATGGCGCGTCCGTTCGGCGCCGCCCTGCTGGTCGCGCTGACTCTCGTGGTGAGCGCCTGTGGCGCGGGTACATCCGGCAATGGCGGCGCGCCATCGCCCACCCCGAAGCCATCGGCCACCAGGACGCCGCCCCCTTGCGACTCGTGGCGTATCGTCTCCAGTCCCAATCTGACGCACCTACGCGACAATGAGCTGCTCGCGGTCAGCGCGCTCTCGCCAACCGCCGCCTGGGCAGTGGGCGGCGCTCTTACCGATGGCCTGGCCGAGCAGAGCCTGATCGAGCGGTGGGATGGCTCCGCATGGAAGATCGTTCCCAACCCGAATACCCTCTCCTTCTTCACAGTCGTCGCGCTCTCGCCAACCGACGCGTGGGTGATCGGCTACAACCGGACACCACGGCAGGTGGGGCGCATCACGCTGATCGAGCGGTGGAATGGCCAGCAATGGAGCGAAGTACCCAATCCGAACCCGCACGAGCCAAACTACTTTACGCTGGGCATGGCCGCGAACGGAGCCAATGAGGTGTGGGCGGTTGGACAGGCCTTCACCCCGGCCAACATCTCGCTGCCACTGACCGAGCGCTGGGACGGTTCAGCGTGGAAGATCGTCGCGAATCCGGCGCTGCCGGGCGTCACCGAGGGCCTGCTCTACGCGGTGGCGCATGTTCCAGGCTCCGACCAGTTCTGGGCGGTGGGCTATGCGCTGACAGGCCCGCGCCCGGCGTATGAGCAGCCATTGATCGAGCGGTGGGATGGCTCCGCATGGCAGGTCGTGGCCAGTCCGACGCTGCCCAGCGGAGCGCTGGGAGGACGCCTGCATGGCGTGACAGCGCGGGCCGCGAATGACATCTGGGCGGTGGGCGACTACACCGCGAGTGACCACACGCTACGCGCGCTCACCGTCCACTGGGATGGCGTGGCCTGGAAAGTCGTGACCAGCCCCAACACCTGGGGAACGCTGTCGAGCGTGGCGGTGGCAAGCGCCAACGACGTGCGCGCGGTCGGCTACGCGCTGGCCTCCGATGGAAATACCCGGCATGCGCTGATCGAGCAGTGGAACGGCGCGAGCTGGCAGATCGCCACGCGGCCTGAGCCAACTGGAGCGACGTACAGCAACCTGACAGGCATCGCAACCGATGGCTCCGGCGGATACTGGGCGGTCGGCTCGTATCTCAACGCAGCCGGAGTAGAGCAGACGCTTACCGCGCACTGTCCATAGCGGCGTCTACCGCCGCGTGTGGCGGCTGACACAACGGCGAAGGGCGACCTGTCTGGGCCGCCCTTCGCTCATCTACACCGAGCGTCATTCATCCTTCGACTGCCGGTCGGCTCCGTTTGCCGTCAGGAATGGCTGCCAGCGCCGGTCGCGCGCAGGTCTGCTGCATCCTGCCCGTCCTCTTCGAGGATGCTGGTGGCGGCGGGACTCTCCGTGACCGCGATGGCGCCCTGGGCGATCTCGTCGGGCGGCTCGATGACGGCGGTCGGCTCAGGCCGCGCTAGCGAGGCGAATGCCGCCACCACACTCAGCGCCGCCGAGACATAGAAGACGACGCGCAGGCCGTCCATGAAGGGCGCAGCGATCAGGTTGGGGAAGAACTGCTGGCTCAGCAGATGCGCCTGCGACGCGGCGGGCAGCGAGTGCAACACGGGCACGGGCAGCAGCGTACCCATCGGGTTGTAGCCCAGGAAGGCTGCGAAGAGCGCCGCCGTCGGTGGCAGATGCGCGATCTTCTCGATCAGCGCGCTGGGCAGCCCCGTCGGCGAGAGGCCCGCCGTCAGCGCCGTAGGCAGCGCGCTGGCCAGCCCCGCCGTCACGATGCTGAAGAAGACGCCGATACTCAGCAGCGACGCGCCGTTCTGGAAGGTCGAGCGCATGCCGGAGCCGACCCCGCGATGCTCGCGCGGCAGACTGTTCATCACGACGGTCGTGTTGGGCGCCGCGAAGAGGCCCTGCCCGATGCCCAGCACGAGCAGCAGGATGAAGAACCACTTGTAGTCAAAGTTGGCGGGCAGCAGCGTCAGGCCGATGAAGGCCACCGCGTTGAGCATCATACCGACGAACATGAACATGCGCGAGCCGACGCGATCGGAGAGCCAACCGCTGATCGGCCCCAGCACCACAAAGCCCGCCAGCAGCGGCGTCATGTAGATGCCCGCCCACAGCGGGGTATCCGCGAAGGCATAGCCGTGCAGCGGCAACCAGATGCCCTGCAGCCAGATCACCAGCATGAATTGCAGTCCACCGCGCTGGAGCGCCGACATGAAGCCAGCCAGATTGCCCCAGGTGAAGACGCGCCGCTTGAAGAGGTCCAGCCGGAACATTGGGTCGGCGACCTTCAGCTCGATCAGGACGAAGACCGCCAGGAATGCCACGCCGCCGATCAGCGCCGCGATCACCAGCGGATTGCCCCAGCCCATCGGCGAGTCGCCATATGGCTCGATGCCATACGTCACGCCGAGCAGCAGCGTGGTCAGGCCGATGGCGAAGGTGATGTTGCCGGCCCAGTCGAGCCGCTGGTTGCCGCGAATGGTGGCCGTCTCGCGCAGCTTCAGGTAGGCCCAGACCGTGCCGAAGATGCCGAACGGCACGCTGACCAGGAAGACCATGCGCCAGTTGACGATCGCCAGCACGCCGCCCAGGATCAGCCCGATGAAGGAGCCGATGATGGCCGCCATCTGGTTGATGCCCATCGCCATGCCGCGCTGGTGCGCCGGAAAGGCGTCGGTCAGAATGGCGGCGCTATTGGCGAAGAGGAAGCCCGCGCCGACGCCCTGGATCAACCGGAAAATCACCATCTCCAGCGCGGCGGTGTTGCCAGAGCCGGGGGTGATGAAGAGCAGGATGCTGCCGGCGGTGAAAACCGCGAAGCCCAGATTGTAGAGCTTGACGCGGCCAAACATGTCCGAGATGCGCCCGAACGTGACCAGCAGAGTCGCCGTGACGACCATGTAGCCCAGTAGCAGCCAAAGAAAATAGTTCGTCTCGCCCGGTGCGAGGGGATTGATGCCGATGCCGGTGAAGATCGCAGGCATCGAGATGAGAATGATGCTGGAGTTGATCGTCGCCATCAGCACGCCGAGCGTCGTGTTAGAGAGCGCGATCCACTTGTAGCCGTCACTGACCGGAGCCGTCTGCGCTGACGTGGTCGAATGGTTCGCTGACCCAGCGCCCGCCGCGGCTGGCCGTGCGCTACTCATAGGGGAAACCTTCTTTCCGTGCAACGTTGAGGAGCGCCTGCTACCACACAACCGCTGTGGCAGAGAGGCGCCTTCTGTAGTGTAGCATATCCTTCACGCGCACGGTAAGGTTTTGGGGTCGGGCCTCTCCCCCTGCCCTCTCCTCTCTCCCTGACACATTTGAGTCCCCTAGAAGCGGAGTTGGAGCTGCCAACCGGTCGGCGTCTGGCGGAAGGGCAACAGGGCGGCGAGCCAACGAGGGGTCTGGCGCGCAGGAGGGCGGCGCAGGAGCTGCGCCGCCC
>JAICVT010000296.1 GCA_025935235.1 Ktedonobacterales bacterium
CTGCGGCGGCGTCTCGATCACGCTCATATCGCGCACATCGGAGAGCGCCATATAGAGCGTGCGCGGGATGGGCGTGGCCGAGAGCGTCAGCACATCCACCTCGGCGCGCATCTGCTTCAGCCGCTCCTTGTGCGCCACGCCGAAGCGCTGCTCCTCATCAATGATGAGCAGGCCCAGGTTCCTGAAGGCGACATCCTTTTGCAGCAGCCGGTGCGTGCCGATGACGATATCCACCGCGCCATCCGCGAGCGCCTTGAGCGTGTCCCGGTTCTCTTTCTCCGAGCGAAAGCGGCTGAGCAGCTCGACCCGCACCGGATAGGGCCGCAAGCGCTGGCTGAAGGTGTTGAAGTGCTGGAGCGCCAGCACAGTGGTCGGCACGAGCACGGCCACCTGGCGCTGGTCCAGCACGGCCTTGAAGGCGGCGCGCAGGGCAACCTCGGTCTTGCCATAGCCAACATCGCCGCAGACCAGCCGATCCATCGGGCGCGCGCGCTCCATATCGGCCTTGACCTCGGCGATGGCGCGCTCCTGGTCGGGCGTCTCCTCGTAGGGAAAACCTTCCTCCATCTCCCGCAGCCACGGCTGCTGGTCGTCGGATGGGAAAGGATGGCCCACCAGCGTCTCGCGCAGACTATACAGCCGCAGCAGGTCGCCCGCGATCTCTTTAGCGCTCTCCTTGGCCCGCTGCTTGGCCCGCGCCCACTCGGCCCCGCCGAGCTTGCTCAACATCGGCGCGGCGTCGCCCATCCCGATGTAGCGCGTGATACGGTCGAGCTGGTCGGTGGGGATATAGAGGCGGTCGGTTCCGGCGTAGGCGATCAGCAGGTACTCGCGCTCGACCCCGTCGGAGTCCAGCTTGATGAGGCCATCGAAGCGCCCGATGCCGTGCTCCTGATGCACCACGAAGTCGCCGGGGCGCAGCTCGGCCAGGAAGGCGGCGGGCGTGACGGCGCGCTTGCGCTGGTCGGTGGCGCCGTGGCCGCGCGCCCAGCCAAAAACCTCAGCGTCGGTGAAGACGGTCAGCGCCATCGAGCGGCTGTGCCAGCCCTCTGGAAAGCGCCCATGCACGATCGTCAGTGTGCCTGGCTCCGGCGGCTCTGGCAGATCGGTCTGCGGCGAGACCAGCACGACGTTGTTGCGGCCCAGCAGCGCCTCATCGCCAAAGACCTCGCTCAGGCGGCGCGCTTGCAGGCTGGCGATGACGACTCGCTGGCGCGCGTCGAGCAGCTTGCGCACATCCTGGGCGAAAGCGCGCAACCGCCCGCCATAGGACTGCGCGGGGGCGAGGTCAGGCGCCAGCGCCGCGCCCACGCCCGGCGCCTGCTCATCGCTGGTCAGGCTGGCAAAGCGCGCCTGGGGCAGCGGAGCCAGCAGCGGAGCCAGCGCGGGCCAGGGGATGAAGGCTGGCTCCAGCCCATGCGGATTTTCGCCGTCGCGCTCCAGGCGGTCGCGCGCCTCTTCGCCCTGCTCGGCCACTTGCTCAGCCACCTGGCGCGGCGCGTCCTCATCGCCCAGCGCGAGGTAGCCGCCCGCTGGCAGATAGGCCAGGATGCTGGACGGCTGGTGCAGGTAGGGCAGGTAGTAGGCGATGTCGGGGAAAGATTGCCGCTCGCGCAGGGCTTGCAGGTCGTCGTTCCAGCGGTCGCGCGCGGCGGGATTCAGGCCGATGGCGTCGAGCGTGGCCAGCCGCTCAGCGGCCTCGCGTCCACGGGTGGCCAGCGCTTCGCGTGCGGGGGTGATGAGCGCGTCCGGGACGGCGTTCAGCGAGCGCTGCGTCTCTGGATCAAATGTGCGGATGCTGTCTATCTCGTCGCCAAAGAACTCGATGCGCACCGGCCGCTCCATCGCGGGGGAAAAGACATCCACGATGCCGCCGCGATGGGTGCATTGGCCGACCTCCTCGACCTCGGCCTCGAAGTCGTAGCCCAGCGCCATCAGCCGCTCCAGCAGCAGGCGCGGATCGAGCCGCTGGCCAGTCTTGAGGGCCAGCAGCGCGGCGCGAAACTCATCTGGCGGCATGATCGGCTGGGTGAGCGCGCGCGCCGAGCAGACGACGATGGCGGGCACGTTGGGCGCCTGCACGGCCTGGGTCAACAGGATCAGCGCGTTCATGCGTGCCTTAATGGTCTCGCGGTCGGGCAGCAGCCGCTCCCAGGGCAGCGCGTCGAGCGCGTCAAACGTGCGGACGGGGATGGCGCCCGCCGTCAGCGTGGTGAGCGCCAGCGCCGCCGACTCGACCTGCTCATCGCCGCGGGTGACATAGAGCAGCGGCGCGCTCAGCGCATCGGCCAGCGCGGCGACGAAGTAGGGGCGCGCCGACTCGCTGACGCCGGAGATGGCGGGTAGATGGTTAGAAACACCCGACGACGCCTCGGCGCTGAGCAGCTCGCGCAGGCGGCGCAGTTCGGGGCGGTTCTCCAGCAGGGGAAGCAATCCACGCAGCGACACAGGCGGCCTCCATCCAATATATGGTGAGCGACCTCACCCCCATCCCCTCTCCCACAGGGAGAGGGGCATAAGGAGGAGGTTCAGCGGTTGAAGCGGTTCATGGCGGCTTCGGCGCCGTCGGTGACCCAGGCCAGCGCGGCGTCGGCGGCGATGGCAATGGTGGTATCCAGCTCAACGCGCTCTTCGGCGCGCGGCGCGCTCAGCAGGAAGTCTACGTTCTCGTCGCGGCCATGCGTAGGCCGCCCGATACCGATCTTGAGCCGGGCAAAGGCGTTGGTTCCCAGCAGGCGGATGGTGGACTCCAGACCATGCTGGCCGCCCGCCGCCCCGCGCGTACGCAGCCGCAGCCGGGCCAGCGGCAGATCGAGGTCATCGCAGACGACCAGCAGGTCGCGCAGGTCGAGCTTGTAGAAGCGCACCAGCTCGCTGACGGCCATGCCGCTCTCGTTCATATAGGTCTGCGGCTTGGCCAGCAGCAGCTTCTCCTCGCGCCAGATGGGCGGCGCGGCGGGCGTGGCATCGGGCGCCGTATCAGGCGCGGCGTCAGGCGCGGCGTCAGGCGCTGGAGCGGCGACCTGATAGCGCAGCGCGCCGCTGGCGACCTGCGTCCGACCGCGCTGCGACTGCCACGACCAGCCCTGGCGGCTGGCGATCAGGTCGACCACGTCGAAGCCGACATTGTGGCGGGTGCGGGCATAGCGCGCTCCCGGATTGCCGAGTCCCACGATCAGCTTCACCGTCGTCCACATCCCTTCGCGGCCCTTCGTGGCGCACAGCACAAGACGGGGCGACCGCCAGCGCGGCCCCCCTCGCGGCTGGCCATGCGCGGATGCTTGCGCCGATCAGCCACCTCTGAGTGTACCACGCGGCGCGGCGCGTTCCCAGCGAGCAGGCAGGATGTCGCAGGCGCATCATCGGGCGCCGTACAATACCACGGAGGCCACTGGCGCGGTCTCGGATCTAAGCGCCATATGGCGAAAGAGAGTGATCCATGTTTGCCGAGTACTTGGATGCCGCCATGCTGCATGCCGTCTATGAGCAGATCGAAGATGGCTCATATGTCGGCTATATTGATGACCTGCCCGGATCACTCGCCCATGCGCCTACGCTGGAAGAGTGCAAGGCCGAGATGCGATTGGTGGCCGAAGGCTGGATTCTGCTTGCCATCGCCGACCATGACGAGCTGCCAGCATTTGACGGGCATAAACTGATCGTGGAGGCGAAAGCGTAGTGCCTGCGGTGGGTCCGATCAAACGCCGCGACCTCATCAAGCGCCTCAAGCAATTGGGCTTCTCCGATCCCCGCTCCGGTGGCAGTCATGAGTACATAAAACGCGGGAGGTATCGCGCCACGCGACCGAACCCTCACGAGGGAGAGATCAGCCAGGCGTTGCACTTGCGCATCCTGCGGCAGGCGGGCGGCTCCCGCGAGGAGTGGGAGGCGCTCTAGTTCCTCACACTGGCGGCTCCCGTTCGGGCCTGAGTGTGAGTCCAATCACAGCGCAGTCCGTTCGCTTGCGGCGCAGCGAAACCATGTGCTACCATTTGGCCTGGTATGTCTCACTCAGGTATGTGTCTAGCTGGCTGATTCACATTCCACCTGATCGCTCATTACTTCTCTGCGCGGCTCTGCACGCTCTGCATTGCGGCTTTCTGACTCACGCCAGGTGCGAGCGTGGATGTTCACTTGAGCTATCAGCGTGCCTTCCAATCCTGTGCGCGCCGCAGCGGGAAGACTGATCCGCACATCGTGGCGTGAATGAGCCTCCACTTCTCGTGGCCCAACCGCAAGACACGATTTTCGACGATTTTCGCGCCACCGGTTCTCAAATACCTATCGGTTAGCTACGGTGACGCCCGCGCAGGAGCGCCTCACATGCAAGACGAAATCGCGCTGTTCATCGACTTCGAGAACATTCGCTACAGTTTGTTGAATGTTCAGCGCCGTGAGCCTGATCCGCAGGAGCTGATCACTATCGCTGGGCGCTTTGGCCCGGTCATGGTCGCCCGCGCCTACGCCGACTGGACGCGTCAGCCCGATTTCTTCAAGGGCAGCCTGACCGCCGCGATGATTGATCGGGTGGATTGTCCCTCCAAAGTGCGCGACCGCTTCCGCCAGAACCAGAATCAGCAGTTCTACGCCAGCCAGGCCCCCTATGATCGGCGCTGGCGCGAGAACACCGAGAACGCCAGCGACTACAACTACGACGAGCAGCACGAGGAGCAGATTGACGAGCAGGACCTGCTGGAGGATGAGCAGGACGGCGAGGCGGATGGCGAGGCGGATGACGAACTGACCGCCAGCGCCGCGGACTATCACGCCGAGGATCTGGCCGACGCGGCGCCCGAGGAGCGCCGCCGCCCGATGGACGAGCCGTACAACGGCTACCAGGGACAGAATTACTACCCATCACAGCCGCAGCAGCACTCGGCGACCATCACGCAGAGCACCGTTGACCTCAACATGCTGATGGACATCATCGAGACCGTCTTCGACCGCCCGACCATCAACACCTACGTCCTGATGACTGGCGACCGCGACTTCACCCGCATCTGTGCGCGGCTCAAGCATCGCCTGAACAAGCGCGTCATCATCTGTGGCGTGCCAGGCACCGTTAGCCGCGACCTGACCAGCGCGGCGGAGCAGTTCATCCAGCTCGGCTACGGCGGCCCGCATGTCAACTACAATAGCGGCGCGCTGAGCAGCGGCGGCCTGACGCCGAACCCCGTGACGCCGAGCGCGCCGGGCTATCAGCGCCCCTACACGCCGGGCGCGCCCTACAGCAACTCGCTGGCGCCGGTCGAGCCAGAGGAGGCGGGCTTCATCCAGTTCCTCGACTACATTGACCGGCACTGGTCATGGCGCACCGTCAGCGGCGTCGCCAACTTCATCGGCGACCCGTACAACACGAAGAATCGCGTCCGCGGCCGCCTGACCCGCGACACGGCGCGCGAACTGCTGATCGCCTGCCTGGATCAGGGCATCCTGGATGATGCGCCCGATGGGCAGGGCAACCACAACCTGCGGCTCAACCGCGAGCATCCGCGCGTGGTGGAGGTGCTGAACGAGCTGTCGCAGCGTCAGCAGCAGCCCTATCCGCCATATCGGGGCTATTCGCCATCCGGGCAGTAGCCCCCACCCCCAGCCCCTC
>JAICVT010000615.1 GCA_025935235.1 Ktedonobacterales bacterium
CGGAGTGTGTCGCCGAGCCAGCGGGTCGTCGAGGTGGAGAAGCTGGCCAGATGTGGTACGACAGCGACTACCTGAGGCGCCGTTAATGATGCCCAGATGAGCAAGCCAACCATCGCCACGAACGCCGAGAGTTTGCGGCTGTACGGCGACCGTGGTGGAAGTGTATTTGGCGCATGCGAGGCGCTGGCCCCGTCAGGCTCGCGTGGTTCGTCTGACGGCGCGTGCTGGGGCGCGTGGGCGGTGGGGTCGTCGGGGGGTCTGAGCAGTGTCATAGCGTGATCACCGTCTGCGCGTATGGGGGAACGGGCCGCGACCCGTGCGCCGCGCCAGCAGCAGTAGCGGCGCAGTGAGCGTGGCCAGCATCGCCAGATAGGCGACCCCGAAGCCACTGATCGCGCCACCTGTGAGCCGACTGATGAACGTCGCGAAGGTCATTGCGATCAGCGCAAGGCTGATGAACGCCGCGATCAGGGCGAGCAGCATCCACGGAGCGAGCGTAGCCAGCGCCAGTAGCGCGACTATGCTCACCACCACGAGCGCCAGATAGACCCAGGCGAGGCGGCGCACATGCGCGCGTACCCGCCTGGCTCGCGCCTCACGCGGATCTGGCTCAGGCGGCGGGGTGGCGAGCCGCGCCATCACCTGCGCCGTAAAGTCCGATGAGGCCCGCGCCGTTGGCGTGCGAGGCGGGATGGGCGCCATCGGCAGAGTGTGTGCCTCGCGTGTCTTTTGCGTATCGAGCATGTCGAGGGAGTGGCCAGCGGAGGCGTCGTCGGCGCCATTGCCGACGCCAGGCAGGCGACGCCTAGTTGCGGCCACCCGCAGCAGGCTTGGAATCTGCCTCATGGGTATCCTCGCTGGCAAGTGTCATGTCCAATCCCTGGGCTTTGAGGGTGCGGGCGACCAGCTCGCGGGCGCGGTGGAGGCGCGCCTTGACGAGCGCGGAGGTTAGCCCAAGCATCTCGGCGATCTCCTCGTAGGAGAGGTCGTACCAGTAGCGGAGGACAAGCACCGTGCGGTACTTAGGCGGAAGCACGCTCAGCACCTTCTGCATCTCATCGGACGCTTCGAGCTGGAGCGCGGCCTGCTCGGGGCCAGCCCCCAGGTCAGCGATCCATTCGAGGAAGGGCGCGTTCTCCAGCGGCAACGCGAGGAACCGGCGGCGGCGCAGCTGATCAATCGAGAGGTGCGAGGCGATGGAGAGCAGCCAGGTGCTGAAGCGCCGCCCCTCCTGATAGGTGCGAAGCTGCGTGTAGGCGCGCACAAAGGTCTCCTGCGCCACGTCTTCGGCCTCGGTTGGATTGCCGAGCATGCGATACGCGACGTTGAAAACCGGGTCTTTGTATTTTTCCACGATAGTGGCGAAGGCCTCCTGGTCGCCCGCGAGCGCGCGACGCACCAGAGCGGTATCTTCGGTCAGATCAGCGTTGTGAATGGCGCTAGCGCCTTCCGCGCGGCTCCGTGGCACGGAGCGAGCCAGAATCTTCCCAGCGTCCAGTGCGACTCCGTTTTGTCCCACCCGGCGC
>JAICVT010000492.1 GCA_025935235.1 Ktedonobacterales bacterium
CCGCGTCCAGCGCGGAGGGCCAGCCACGCTTGCGGCTGAGGGTATTGACCTGCCCCTTGATGCTGTTGAGGGCGGCGGCCAGCGGCGCGGCGTTGCGCTCCCAGGCGGCCAGTTCCGCCTCATAGCCCGCACGGCGAACGGTGCGGTCGTGGTTGAAGGCCAGATTGCGCAGCATGCTCATCGTCAGCTCGCGCGGCTCGCCATCCAGCGTGACGGGCGCGCTGATCTGTGAGGTCACAGTGCTGTGCAGTTTGGCCCAGGCCGCGCCGCCGCTGACATTCAGCTCGCTGGCCAGCTCCTCCTCGGCGGGCGACATCTGATGCGCCGCCAGCGACTGCGCCTCGCGCAGTGTAAAGGCGTGTTCACGGGCGAGCGACGAGCGGGCGATCAGCTGCTCGACATCCAGCGCGCTGATCCAGGCCGAGAAGCGCGTGCGCAGTTGGGCCAGCCGCACGCTCTGGCGCTGCAACTCACTCTGGCGGGCCTGGGCCAGCGTGTCGCGTGAGTCGGTGGCCACGAAGGAGTAGATATAGGAGCTGAGCGTGCGATAGGGCGCGAGCGTCTCGTTCAGCGCGGTGATGGCGCGCTCGACCGCCGCGACGACCTCCGCATCAGTGGCGAGTGGCGCGGCTGGCCGCTCGATGCGCAGGCTATCGAAAGTCGCCGCCAGCTCGTCCACCATCCGCGCGACCTCGCTGAATGCCGCGGCAAACTCCGGCGATTCGAGGCTGGGGAAGACGGTCGAGACATCCCAGCGAGGCAGCGTGGACGTGGTAGACATGGTGTGCTACTCCTGTATGCTGGCGCGGCGCGTTCGCTCACGCGGCGGATACTCGCACCTTCAATATGCGCTACGGCGAGGGTTACGGGGCGAGCGGCGATTGTCGTGCGGCGCGAGTCAGGCGCTGGCGGTGGGTTCGCCGGACGCGTCGCCGACCTCGCCGTCCAGTTTGAGCAAGACTTCTGGAATCTCCGTGCCGCGCGCCTGCGCATAATACATGTCCTCGCTGATGATGGCGAATCCACACTTTTCCAGCACGCGGATCGAGCCGAGGTTGTCCCTGGCGGCATGGGCAAAGATCGGGCGCGTGGGAATCTCGCGCAGCAGCAGAGCCAGCGCGCGTGTGGCGATGCCCTTGCCCCAATACGGCTTGCCCAGCCAATAGCCTAGTTCACGTGTGCGCTCCCCAGCGTCGCCAGATTCGACCCAGCTAAAGATGCTGCCGACGACCTGCCCATCCCACAGGATCGCGCGACTGATGTTCTCTGGGTCGGAGCGGACGCGCGCCCAGTGCGCCATGAAGGCGGCGGGGTTGGTTGGGTCGGGGTGCGTAAACGCGGCCATGTGGCGTGCGTCTGGGTCTTGCTCCTGCTCAAAGAAGATCGGGAGATCGCTCTCATTGACCGGGCGCAGGCTCACCTCATCCAACATTGCCGTATCCTCCATGCGAATCTCCGCGCACCGCTGACTGGATCATGCGCCTGTATATGGAATGCCCGTATGCAGCATACCCCACAGACGCGTCAGTCGCTGTTGTTGATGAAGTTGATACAGTTGGTGTACTATCTGCCCATGCTGGCGCCGCTGGGACGCCACGCGCGGCGCGAAGGTCGCATTGAAAGTCGGTCGAGCAGGTCACGATGAAGGAGCGCGCGCATGCCACGCTGGGCGAATGACGCCACAGAACTGATTGGCAATACCCCTCTGGTTCGTCTGAACAAGGTCGCTCCCGGCGGGGCGACTGTGCTCGCCAAGCTGGAGTCATTCCAGCCGGGCTACAGTGTCAAGGATCGCATCGCCGTCTCGATGATCGCCGACGCCGAGCAGCGCGGCATCCTCAAGCCGGGCGGCGTTATCATCGAGCCGACCAGCGGCAACACGGGTATTGGCATCGCCTGGGTGGCCGCCGCGCGCGGCTATCGCTGCATCCTGGTGATGCCTGAGACGGTCAGCAAGGAGCGCCAGATGGTGCTGCGACGGCTGGGCGCCGAGGTCGTGTTGACCCCCGCCGCTGGCCGCATGCCCGCCGCCATCGAGCAGGCTATCGAGCTGGTCGCCAGCACGCCGAACGCCTGGATGCCGCAGCAGTTCGAGAATCCCGCCAACCCGAAGGTTCACCGTGAGACGACCGCCGAGGAGATCTGGCGCGATACTGATGGCCAGGTGGATGTGGTGGTCTCTGGCATCGGCACCGGCGGCACCCTGACCGGCGTGGGCGAGGTGTTGAAGCAGCGCAAGCCGGGCGTGCGGATGGTAGCGGTCGAGCCGCGGACATCGGCGGTGCTCTCAGGTGGGCCAGCCGGGCCGACCAAGATTCAGGGTATCGGCGCGGGCTTTGTCCCCGACGTGCTGGATACAAACCTGATGGACGAGGTTATCCAGGTCGCCGACGACGATGCGATCCAGATGGCGCGGCGGCTGGCGCAGGAGGAAGGGCTGCTGGTGGGCATCAGTTCGGGCGCGGCGGCCTGGGCGGCGGCGCAGTTGGCCGCGCGCGCCGAAAACGATGGCAAGTTGATCGTGGCCATCTTCCCCTCGGCGGGCGAGCGCTATCTGAGCACCGTGTTGTACGATGATGTGCGTGAGTAGCCAGCAACCACCGATTATCACAACCAGCATCGCTCAGCCGGAGGCAGATGCGGAGCGCGAGCGCTTCCCACTGCCGCCGGGCTGTGTC
>JAICVT010000437.1 GCA_025935235.1 Ktedonobacterales bacterium
GCCGGAGGGGTTGTGGCGCGGGCGGGCGTTTCAGCCATCGTGGGTCGCCTGCCGGGAGGACGGGCGGGTAAACCCGCAGCTACGTGGCGTCCCGCCGCGAGAGCCACGCCTGCGCGGGCTGGGAAGCGACGCGCCATGTCCTAGCCGGCGGAGGCAGGCTTCGCGGCCCGCAGGCCACCCAGCTTGCGGCTTTAGCCGCCCGTTTCCGCTTACCGTCCGTAGACCGAGACGTGGTTCTCGCTGGCGCCCGTGAACGGCTCGCGACTCCAGCCGCCCCAGCGCTGCTTCAGCCGCAGCCCGGCGAGGCGCGCCATCAGGTCCATCTCGCTCGGCCAGATGTAGCGCGTGACGATCGGATGGACGCGCACGCCTGCGTTGGATAGCTCGATGTGGCTCTCCACAAGCAGTTGCGTCGCGGGATCATAGCGCCCCGTGTCGAGCCAGACCGTATCCACCTCGATCGCTTCGGCGTCCACATACTGATCGCCGCGCAGCCGCATGACGCTATTGGGCGTCAGCGCCTCCACCACGAACAGGCCTTCGTCAGTCAGATGCGCGGCGACGTTCTCGAAGCAGCGTACCTGATCGTCCTGAGTCAGCAGGTTGAAGATCGTGTTGAAGACCAGATAGATCAGGCTGTACTTGTCCTCGACCGGCACATCGCGGTAGTTGCCCAGCGTCGCCGCGATGTGGTCGCCGCCGGGCTTGGCGCGCAGCCGCGCCAGCATGGCGGGCGAGAGGTCAATGCCATCCACGCGGATGCCGCGTGCGGCCAGCGGCAGCGCCACCCGCCCCGTGCCGATCGCCAGCTCCAGCGCGGGTCCGCCGTGCGCCAGCTCTTCCAGCAGGGCGACGGTCGCCGTCGTATCGGCGCGCTGGCTGACATCAGTATCGCTGTCGTAGGCGTTGGCGGCTTCCTCATCGAAGCTCAGCATCGGATCGTAGTTCTTCACTCATGCCCTCGCAAACTCGTGCTGGCGGCCCACAGGTGCGCCGAGCTGGTTGAACGCCTCGTACAGGATCACGCTGGTCGCCACGGCCAGATTCAGCGAATCGCTCCCGCCGACCATCGGTATCCGCACCAGCGCATCGCAAGCGGCCTGCTGCTCAGCCGTCAGCCCATGCTGCTCGCTGCCCATCAGCAGTGCGAACGGCGCGGTGTAGTGGTAGGTGCGGTAGTCCATCGCCGCGCCACCTGCTGCGCCGACCACCGCGCAGCCCTGCTCGCTGGCCCAGCGCGTGAACTCTGCGAAACTGGCGCGCACGAGCCGCTGGGAGAAGATCGCGCCCATGCTGGCGCGCACGGCGGTGGGGTCATGCGGATCGGTAGAGGCGCCGAGCAGGATCACCCCGCTCGCGCCAACCGCGTCGCTGGTGCGCAGGATGGCGCCCAGGTTGCCGGGATCCTGCGGCTCCCACAACGCCACCCAGCGCGCATCGCGCTGTGGGCGCATCTCCGCCAGCCCCGCCCAGCGCTGGCGCACGATCGCCGCCAGCCCCTGCGCGCGCTCGCGCACTGAGAAGCTCAGAAAGACGTCAGGTGTGACGATGAGGATTGGCATGCCAGCGGTCTGGCTCCGTTCGACGAGTGTGCGCGCGAAGTCGCTCCGCAACAGCTCCGGCGCGACGATCACCTCCTGAACGGGCGCTCCAACGGCGAGCGCCTGGGCCACGAGTCGGATACCTTCGGCAAGATACAGCCCCGTCTGGTCGCGCGCGCGCTTATGGGTGAGCGCGCGGACGCGACGAACGGCGGGGTTATGGCGGCTCGCGATCATACGGCGAGTCCTCCTTTCACCTCGTAATAAGCGTGGAACAATCGTGGGATGCTCTGATTTCCCCATAGATTGGCAGTCGCTGGCTGGCGTGCGGAACCTCTCCCCCTGTCCCCCTCCCCTCCGAGGGAGGGGGAACCCAGGCCGACGCGAACAGCCATGTAGCTGGCGCTCAGCTTGGTGGTGGCTATCTCATCGGTCACCGCTCGCCGCCCCTGCTCAGCGCCGCATCGCCCTCGGCTGGGTTCCCCCTCCCTCGGAGGGGAGGGGGTTAGGGGGAGAGGTCGGCCTTGCTATGCCAGCTCGGCGGGCGGCTGCTGACTCTCGCGCTCACCCGACTGCCACAGCTCGCGCATCTCGGCGCTGGTGGCCAGCAAGCCATCGAGCGTGCCTTCCGCCACCACCGCGCCATCTTTTAGCACGATGATGTGGTCGGCGCGTCGCAGCGCCGCCCGCCGGTGCGAGACGACCAGACAGGTCGCATCGCCCCGCGCGAAGAGACCCTCCCACAGCCGCTGCTCTGTCTCCACGTCGAGCGCGGAGGAGAGATCGTCGAAGACCATCAGGTCGGCGCGGCGAGCGAACATGCGCGCCGCTGCCACCCGCTGAATCTGCCCGCCGGAGAGGCGCACCCCGCGCGGGCCGACCATCGTCTCCACACCGTGTTCCATGTCGGCGATGTCTGGCTCCAGCAGCGCCGTGCGCAGCGCGCCATCGAAGTCGGTGGCCTCGGCGCTCTCGCCCATCAGCACGTTGTCGCGCAGCGACTCGCTGAAGAGCCGTGGCGCCTGCGCGGTATAGGCGATGCGCGGCGGCGTGAAGAACGTCGCGGGATTCTCGATCAGCGCGCCATTCCAGCGGGTCTCGCCCGCCTGCGCCCGCGCCAGCCCCAGCAGCGCGCGCAGCAGCGTCGTCTTGCCCGCGCCGATGCGCCCGGTGATGACGACAAACTGCCCGCGCTCCACCTTCAGTGAGACGCGCTCCACGCCGCGCCCCGTCGCTGGATGCGTGTAGGTCAGCCCGCGCGCCTCCAGGGCGGCCAGCGGGCCAGCCGCCAGCGTTTCCGCCGTCTGTGTGGGGCGGTCGTCAGGCTCCGGCTCGCGCCGCCACTTGCCATACAGGCCCATCGGCGCGGGTTTGGTCAGCGCGTCTGGCTCGGCGCCGTTCATCACCGCCGCCATGCGGTCGAACGAGACGCCGACCTGCCGCAGCCGCGCGATGGTCGCGCCCAGGAACGACATCTGCCACGCCAGCCCTGAGAGATAGGTGACGAAGACGGCGAAATCGGCCAGCGTGAAGTTCGTGCCCGTCACGTTCAGCGCGACCAGCAGCAGGGCGAGGCCGGTGGCCACGCCGCCCATGCTGTTGTTGACCGTCTGCACCAGCGCGGTGGCCGTCGAATCGCGCACGGCGGCGTGGCGGCGCACCTGGTTCAGCGCGCGGAAGCGATCAACGACGCGCCGCTCGGCCCCTGCTACCTTCACCGCCTGCGCGGCGGCGAACATCTCGCCGATGTAGCCTGTCACCTGTCCAGTCGCCTCGCGGTTGGAGCGCCGCAGCCGCTGGAGCAGCGAGCCGATCAGGTTGGTAGC
>JAICVT010000102.1 GCA_025935235.1 Ktedonobacterales bacterium
CTGGGCGTCGAGTGGCTCAGCCAGCTCCGACGCTCCCAACAAGGATGGTAGCTGGCTGCGCCGAAACCCGCCCGCGCGCGTGGTATGCTGGCCTGCGACGGGCCAGTTCGTGGGCGGAGTGCAGCCAAGACCAGCGCAAGTCAGCGGAGAGGAGCGCAGCCAATGCAGCCAGCGGAGCCGATGGAAGAAGTGATGGTCCACGGAGGCATGCTGATCGCCAAGACGCTCAAGCGCGCAGGCGTCGAGGTCGTCTTCACGCTCAGCGGCGGCCACATCGCCGCGATCTACGACGGCTGCGTGCGCGAGGGCATCCGCGTGATGGATACGCGCCACGAGCAGGTGGCGGTGCATGCGGCGGAGGGCTGGGCCAAGGTGACGCGCCGCCCCGGCGTGGCGCTGCTGACGGCTGGCCCCGGTGTGACCGACGGCGTGACGGGCATCGCCAACGCCTATCAGAACGGCAGCCCCGTGCTGATCTTCGGCGGCGCCGCGCCCGTGGAGCAGGTGGATCGCGGCGCGCTACAAGAGCTGCGCCACGTTGATCTGGTCTCCTCGATCACCAAGTGGGCGCGCACCGTCACGCAGACGAAGCGGCTGGCCGAATACACCGCGATGGCCTGGCGCGAAGCGTACTCCGGCCACTACGGCCCCGTCTTCCTCGAATGCCCGATGGACACGCTCAACAACCTGATCCCCAGCGAGGAGGCGATCATTCCCGACGCTGGCGCGCCCGCCGCTCGCGCGCAGGCCGACCCCGCCGCGATCGAGCGCGCCGCCGCGCTGCTGGAGCAAGCCGAGCGCCCAGTCATCTTCGCTGGCACAACCGTCTGGTGGGATGACGGCTCCGCCGCGCTGCGGACGCTGGCCGAGCGCATCCAGGCGCCCGTCTTTCTGAATGGCTCGGCGCGCGGCAGCCTGCCGCCCGACCATCCGCTCTTCTGCTCGCTGGCGCGGCGCGCGGCGCTCGCGGAGGCCGATGTGATCGTGCTGGCGGGCGCCAAACTCGACTTCCGCCTGGGCTATGGCCAGCCGCCGCTGATCCCCGCCAGCGCCAAGATCATCTGGCTCGACACGCTGCCAGAGGAGATCGGCGCGAACCGTGGCGCGGAGGTTGGGCTGCCGGGCGATGTGGGGCTGAATCTGGCCGCGATCGGCGCCGCGCTGGATAATGTCGTCAGCCACGACGCCTGGCTCGCGCAGATTCGCGCAGCCGAGGAGCGCGCCCGCGAGCGGGAGGCCGCGCTGATGCGCTCCGACGCGCAGCCGATCCACCCGCTGCGCCTGTGCGCCGAGCTGCGCGACGCGCTGGATCGCGACGCCTGGGTGATCGGCGATGGCGGCGACATCGTCAGCTACGGCGCGCGCGTCCTCAATCCGTGGGAACCGGGCCACTGGCTCGACGCCGGGCCGATGGGGACGCTCGGCGCGGGCACTGGCTTCGCCATCGCTGCCAAGGTCGCGCACCCTGACAAGCAGGTGGCGATGCTCTTTGGCGATGGCGCGTTTGGGCTGAATGGCATGGAGTTCGAGACGATGGCGCGCCACAACCTGCCGATCGTCGCGGTGATCGGCAACGATGGCCAGTGGGCGCAGATCAAGCACCCGCAGAAGGCGATGCTGGGCCACTCCACCGCCGCCGACCTGGCTCCCGGCGTGCGCTACGACCTGATGGCGCAGGCCTTCGGCTGCCACGGCGAGTTGGTGGAGCGGCCAGACGAGATCCGCCCGGCCATCGAGCGCGCCTTCGCCTCCGGCAAGCCTGCCGTGGTCAACGTGCTGACCGACCCGAATGTCGTCTACGCCCGCTCGACCCAGGCGGCGGTGTAGCGGGCCATCACCCCTGCCCCTCTCCCAGAGGGCGAGGGGAGTTTGCGGCGTCCCAGGGTTACAGGCGCAGGGGGAGCGCACGAGGCCATGAGAAGCAGCGCGAGCGAGGAACTGCCGCGACCCCTCGCTATCGTGACGGGCGCCAGCCGCCAGCGCGGCATCGGCGCCGCCGTCTGCCGCCAGCTCGCGCGCGATGGATTCGACCTCTTCTTCACCTGGTGGGGCGCGCACGACCGCGACCTCTATGGCGCAGAGCAGGCGGGGGCAGCGGAGCTGCGCGCCGAGCTGGAGGCGCTGGGCGTCCGCTGCGCCTGCGCGGAGGCCGATCTGGGCCAACCCGGCGCAGCCACGCAGATCATGGATGCGGCGGAGGTGGCGCTGGGGCCAATCACCGCGCTGGTCAACAACGCCGCGCACGACGACACGAGCGCGCCGTTCGATCAGTTGAGCGCCGCCGTCCTCGACCGCTACTATGCCGTCAACATGCGCGGGCCGATGCTGCTAAGCGTCGAGTTCGCGCGGCGCTTCATGGGCAGGGCCATGACCTCTGGCGGGCGCATCATCAACCTGACATCTGGCCAGGGGGTCGGCCCGATGCCAGGCAAGCTGCCGTATGTCGCCACCAAAGGCGCCATCGAGGCGTTCACCGTGACGCTGGCCGCCGAGCTTGCGTCGCACGGCATCACCGTCAACGCCGTTGACCCCGGCCCCACCGACACCGGCTGGCTGAGCGCCGATCCCGACCTGCTGCGCTCGCTGACCCAGCAGGCGCCCTTTGGTCGCGTCGGCCAGCCCGAGGACGCCGCGCGGCTGGTCGCCTTCCTCGCCAGTCCCGGCGCCGCATGGATCACCGGCCAGATCATCCACTCGCGCGGCGGTCTGTGACGGCCACCCGCACGCTCCTATCGCCCTCCAGCCGCTTTCTTCCTTGACTGTGTCTCGCGTGTCTGCGCACGATGCGTGTATCCGCCCGCCTGTTTATGTCGCGTTGCGATGAGAGCGGCGCAAGGGGAGGCTGATGAGCGACATCATCACGGATGCATCGCCCGCGTCACTGGCGCGCGCCAACGAACTCCACCTGGAGGAGGCGTTCGCCGCCTGCGCGCTGGCCTATGGCGGCGTCGTGCGCGACGAGCCGGACCTGCGCTTCTGTGCCTGAGGCATCCCGAATGCGGCCTGGAATCGTGTCGTGCGCGCCCATCTGGCCCCAGAGACCGCTGACGATCGCATCGAGTGGGTCATCGAGCAGGCGCGCGCTCTCAATGTCCCTTTTCTCTGGAATATCGGCCCCTCGATGCGACCAAATAACCTGGGCGATTACCTTGTACGCCACGGCTTCACTGATGTGGGCGGCGAAGTCGCGATGGGCATGCCGCTGGCCGACCTGCCAGCCAGCCTCGCACTGCCAGCAGGCGGCGCCATCGAGCGTGTGCGCGATCACGCGGCGCTAGAGACGTGGGTAGCGACGATGTGCGCTGGCTTCGGGGCGCCACCCGAAGCTGTCGAACCCCAGCTCACGGCCATCGCGCGCGATACCTTCGACGACAACGCCGCTGCTCACTACTATGTCGCCTCGCTGGACGGCGAGCCAGTGGCCGTCGCCGCGATGACGCTGGTGGGCGGGATCGCTGGTGTCTTCTGTGTCGCCACGATCGAATCCGCGCGGCGACGCGGCATTGGCGCGGCGGTGACGCTCGCCCCGCTGCTGGATGCGCGCGCCGCTGGCTACCAGATCGGCGTCTTGCAGGCCAGCGAAATGGGCTGTCCCGTCTATCAGCGCATCGGTTTCACCGAGCAGTTCCGCTACCACGACTACCTGTGGTCGCCAGCGTAACCAGAACCGGCCAACCACGCATCCTGTGATCTCAGCCCCCTGGTTCGGCGTAGTACCAGCCAACGGGCAAACAGGATGCGCGCACGGTACTGCGCTCAGGGTTGTGGCGCCTGTGACGCCTGAGACGCCTGGGATCCGGTGTTCTGTGGGAGGCTGGAGAAGGAATGGGTGTGCGCGGAAACCTCGCGCTCCTGGCGCATATCGCGCTCGTCGTGACGTTGGCAATGCTGGTGGCCGTTGGACTCGCGACCGCTCTGGCGCGCAGCCGCCGAGCGCGACGCAGGCCCCTGCTGCTGGCGCTCATCGCCGCGCTGGTAGTGACCGCTGTGGGCGGCGTGGCGTGGGTGGCTGCGCGTCATGGACCATCCGCGCCCGTGAGCGCGAACCTCACCTTGTTCACCCAGAGCCTCGATTGCTCCCATGTGTCCGGGACCTGTGGGCTGCCAAACGCCCTGTATGCCGTGCGCGCAGACACGGGAGCGGTGCGCTGGGAGGTGGTCGAGCAACCACCAGCCTACTTCGTTGGCTCGACACCGCTGTTCGACAACGGCGTTGTCTACGCGTACATCTATCCTGGTCCATCGGCCACCGTCGGCTCGATGGATAACTATCAGTTGGTGGCATGGCGCGGTCGGGACGGCGTCGAGCTATGGCGCAGGCGCGTCTTCGCGCCGTGCTGTGAGGCGCCGCTGACGTTCGTAGCGGGCGGCAACCTGGCCATGCTTGACTTCAGCGGGCCCACCAGCGATGGGAGCCTTGTCTGGAGTCTGGCGCTGATGCGGGCCAGCGATGGCGCCAGGGTTGGCGAGACGCGGTTGCCCGGGCGCGATTTTCCGGCGGTCGTGGGCAACATCGTCTATCAGTGCCTGCCCGACAAGACCATCGTGGCCATGCGGTTGAGCGATGGCGCGCTGATCTGGCGCTCATCAGCCGCCGCTGCCGACGCCGCGCAGACCGCCCCGCGCTGCGTCATCATGGAGAACGATGGCAAGGTTTTCGTGAGCATGCCCGCAGCGAGTGTCGGCGGCGTCACACAGCGAAACGGTGAACTGCTGGCGTTGGACGGAGCCACCGGCCAGGCGATCTGGCGGTATGCGACGCCGACGCCGCAGCCGCTCGCCGTGGGTGATGGATTGGTCGTGCTGGGCGAGGGCGCCCAGTATGACCCGACGAGCATCGTGGCGCTCCGGGCCAGCGATGGCGCCCTCGCGTGGCGTCATGCGGGTCTGCCGCCGCCACCCGCCATCAAAGGATATAATTCCCAGCGCACCGCGGCGGTCGGCGATGGTCTCGTGCTGGTTGGAGGCGGCAGTTACACGCTGTGGGCGCTACGCGCGGCCACGGGGCGCGTCGCATGGCAGATCACCTCGGATTACCATGCATTGCAAACGGTCGCCTTTGTGGGGAGCGCGGTGTTCGTGCGCACGCTCTACACCGGCTCCGGCGCGTTGTTCTCCGTGCCATTCGTGGATAGTCATAGCTACTTCTCCGCTTATCGGGCCAGCGACGGCGCGCCATACTGGCAGACGACAGTAGATTCGGGTGGTGGCGCAGCAGGCGGCGGTCAGGCCATCGGCGCTGTCTAGCGTCCCTCGCTCACGCCACCGATCATGCAACGCTCTCCGGGCGCCGCCGTTGCGCGCGCTACTTCACCGTAATCAGCAGGTTCATCTTGGGGCTGAGCGCGCTAGTGACCTCATAGACCCCCGCCTTGGCGAAGGTGAAGGTCCTCGTCGTCCCCGGTGTGAACTCGACCCCCTTGGCAGTGTTCAACTCCGATGGGCCGTTGCGGTTGCCGATATACTGGCCGACGTTGCCAAAATAGAGCACCTGCCGCGCGCCGCCCTTCGCCGGATCAGTGATCGCCAGCAGGTCGCCCGCCTTCAGCGTGATGATGTTCTGGGCGAAGGCGGACTGCGTCATCGTCACGGTCATATCAGGCTTCGGCCCCTCGCCGCAGCCCACTAGCGCCACTACCAGCGTCAGCAGCAGCGCCGCCGAACAGAGCGCTCGTCGCATCGGTCCTCTCCTTCCTCGCCTCACCCGCGTGGCGGTTGAAACCGCGCCTGGGAGGCGGCCCGCGGTCCGCCGCGAAACCCGCCTGCGCGGGTTGGGATCCGAGTCCGCGCAGGCGGACTTTGTGGCCCGCAGGGCCTCCCAGGCGCGAATTCATTCGCCAGCCAGGCGGCGCCTCCAGCCGCTGCTGGATACTGCCTTAGCGCAGGTTGATGTACACCAGGTAGACCTGGCCATCGTCGAGCTTGACGCCAGCGCGATACCAGACGCCTGCCGTATAGCCTGACGTACCCCAGGTGTAGATGTACTGCTGGCCAGAAGTATCCCAGTGGTAGACGCCGCCGTTGCTGGTCGTCACTGGAGCCGTCGCCGCCCCGGCGCTGGGCGCGCCAGAGGTCGGGCCAGCGGCCAGCGGATCAACCCACAGCGGCGCCGAGCCGGTCTGGACGATTGAGCCGTCGGCGGCGCGCAGTTGGAACTTGAACGG
Organism: Ktedonobacterales bacterium; assembly: GCA_025935235.1. GTDB lineage: Bacteria > Chloroflexota > Ktedonobacteria > Ktedonobacterales > JADMIN01 > JAKAIY01. The sequence goes on from JAICVT010000102.1 coordinate 6,165, forward strand.
TATCGTGCTGCCCGCCTTGAAGATGCTGCTGCTTGCGCCGATCTGGTGCGCGGTGTAGTTGATCGGCTGCAGGAAGCCGCTGAAGGCGTAAGTGACCTGGTAGGTCACGATCACTTTTGTCGAGTTGCCCGCCTTGTCGGTCACCGAGGCGGTGTAGGTGAAGGTTCCGACGCCGTTCGAGGCGCCGCCCGTCACCGCGCCCGCGCATGGCGCCGCCAGCCCGGAGGTCGCATCCGTCGCCGCGCACGAGACCTTCGGCGCCGCGCCGAGCGTGTATGGCGCCCCGATGCTGTGGGGTACAGTGACCGAGCCGAGCGCGCCGCCATCCGTGAAGCTGTTGCCGCCCACGGTGACGGTCAGGCTGGGCGAGGTCTGGTCAATGCTGACCTTCACCGACGCGCTGGCTGTGTTGCCAACATTGTCGAGCGCCTGGCCATTGACCACCTGATTGGCGCCGTCGTTCGGCAGCGTCTGGTCAGCTGTGCAGTTGGCCACACCAGAGTCGGCGTCGGCGCAGTCGAAGTGAACTGTTACAGGCGAGGTGAACCACCCGTTCGAGCCGTTCGGACTGGCTGGGATCGTCGAGCCAGCGATGGTCGGCGCGGTCGTATCAATCCAGATGGCGACCGAGTGGTGAACCTCCTCGTTGTCGGCGTTGTCCACGCTCCAGAAGGTTACGGTGTGCTTGCCGTTTCCGCTGACCGTCAGGCTGAGGCCCGTCTGGGTCGCGCCGCCGTCAATCGCGTAGCGCGTCACCGCGACGCCCGAGAGGCCGTCCGTAGGCGCGAGCGTCACGTTGACGGGCCCGTTGTACCAACTGCTGTAGATGGCGCCAGGATAGCTCGCCGTGGTGACGGGCGCCGTGCGATCAATCTTGACGCTGACGCTGGCCGTGGTGGTGTTGCCCGCCACGTCGCTGACCGAGGCTGATGCCGTCACCGCTGCGCCTTCGCCCGTCAGCTTCTGGTCAGCGGGGCAGCCGCCCGCGATGCCAGAGAGATCGTCCGAGCAGGTCCAGTGGATCGTGACATCGCCGTTGTACCAGCCGTTAGCGTTGGGCGTGGTCGTCGCGGCTCCAGAGAGCTTCGGCGCTGTTGTATCCACGTTCACGCCATCCAGCGAGGTCGAAGCGCTGTTGCCCGCCTTGTCGGTCACCGTGCCGCTGGCCGACTGGTTGGCGCCCTGGTTCAGCGTGACTGGGTCGGTGCAGCTCGCGACGCCCGAGAGGCTGTCGTCGCAGGTGAACGTCACCGTCACTGGCGCGTTGTACCAGCCGCTGGCGTTGGGCGCGCGGTCAGGCGCGACGCTGATCGTCGGCGGCGTCTTATCGATGTTCAGGCTCGTCGAGTCGGTAGCGAAGTTCCCTGCTACGTCATACGCCGCGCCGCTGATCGCCTGGTTGGCGCCCTCGGTCGTGACGGTGGTCGCCCCGGTCGCGGTCAGCGCGCCAGCGGGAGCCGCCACGCCATCGCACGACTTGACGCCCGAAAGGTTGTCGGCGCAGGTGAAGGTCACCGTCACATCAGACTTGTTCCAGCCAGCCAGGTTGGCCGTTGGCGCCTGCTGGTGCGTGATCGTCGGCGCCGTCTGGTCGATCTTGACGGTCGCGGTGTGCGCCGTCTCGGCGTTGCCAGCCTTGTCCACGCTCCAGTACTTGATGGTGTAGATGCCATCGCTGGTCAGATTGAACGAGGTCCCTGGCTGCATGCCGCCGCCGTTGATCATGTAGAACGTGGTCGCCACGCCAGAGAGATTGTCCGTCGCGCTGAGCGTCACCGTCACCGCGCCCGTGGACCAGTCGTTGGGCGCGGAGATCGAAGTGATCGGCGCGGTGCGGTCAATGTTGATGCCGCTGACCGTCGTGGTGGTCGCGTTGTCGGCTTTGTCGCTCACTGTGGCCTGCGCGCTGAGGTTGGCGTCCTCACCCGTGATGACAGAATTGGTGGGGCAGGCGCCAGCGATGCCTGAGAGCGCATCCGCGCAGGTCCAGTGGACCGTCACATCGCCGTTGTACCAGCCGTTGCTGTTCGCTGAGGTTGCCGCGGCGCCGGTCAGCGTCGGCGGCGTCTCGTCAACGTTGATGCCGCTGACCGTCGCGCTGGCGCTGTTGCCCGCCAGATCAACCGCCGTCCCCGGCGCCGACTGGTTCTTGCCCTCGCCGAGCGTGCTGAGCGGCGAGCATGTGTCGATGCCCGAGAGCGCGTCGCCGCAGGTGAAGGTCACTTTCACATCGGCGTTGTACCAATCGTTGGCGTTGGGCGCGCGGTCGGTCGCGCCGCTGATCGTCGGCTTCGTCTTGTCTATGTTGATGTCGCCAACAGGCAGCGACGAGGCGTTGTTGACGTTGTCAGTGGCGTTGCCAGTCACCGACTGGTTCGCCCCTTCGGTCGTGACGATGGTCGAGCCTGTGCAGGTCTGCACGCCAGAGCCGGGCTTGCCGTCGGCCAGCGCGGGATCGTCGCAGGTGAACGCCACCGTCACATCGCCGCTGTTCCAGCCGTTGGCGTTGGCGGGTGTGCGGGTCGCGTTGATGGTGGGCGCATGCAGATCAATCAGGAAGGTCTGGGTCTGCGGCGCCTCTACGTTGCCCGCTTTGTCCACGCTCCAGAACTGGAGTGTGTGCGCGCCCTCGCCAGCGACAGGCGCGATTGTGCCAGTCTGCTGCGCGCCGCCATCGAGGATGTAGTAGGTCTGGGCGACGCCGGAGCCGCTATCGGTCGCGCCGAGCGTCACGTCGAGGGCTTCGCCATAGTATTTGACGCCGCCAGCGGCGACATAGTCAGCTGCGGCGCTCCAGCTCGTCACTGGCGGCGTGCGATCAATGTTGATGCCATTGACCGACCCCGTGCCTGTGTTGCCCGCCAGATCGTTGACGCTGGCCGTGGCGCTCAGGCCGGCGCCTTCGCTCGTGATGACGGTATTCGCCGGGCACGAGCCATCAATGCCAGAGAGCGCGTCCGAGCAGGTCCAGGCAATCGTCACATCGCCGTTGTACCAGCCGTTGCCATTGGGCGAGGCCGTGGCCGCGCCGCCAATCGTCGGTGCGGTCATATCAATCTTCACCGCCGGACTGCTGTCGGCGCTGGCGGTGTTGCCCGCCGCGTCGGTCGCGGTCGCGTGCGCCGTCTGGTTCGTCCCCTCCGAGGAGATTGTCGAGGCGCCGGGGCAGCCGTCAGTCGCGATGCCCGAAAGGCTATCGCTGCACGTCCAGTTGATCGTCACGGAGGTGTTGTACCAGCCGTGCGCATTGGGCGGCGTCGCTGGCGCGCCAGCGATGGTCGGCGGCGTCTTGTCGATGCTGACAGACGCGTCATCGGTCGAACTGTTGCCCGCGTTATCCAGCGCTTTTCCGGTCACGGCCTGGTTCAGGCCCTCGGTCGAGACCGTGGTCGCGCCAGTCGTTCCGGGCGTCCCGTCGCAGGTGTTCATGCCAGAGCCAGCGCTGCCGTCAGCCAGGTTCGGATCGCTGCAGGTGAACGTCACCGTCACGCTGGTGTTATTCCAGTGAGCCGAGTTGGCCGGTGGCGCCTGCTCGTGGGTGATGTTCGGCGCGGACTTGTCTATCTTGACGGTCGCGGTGTGCTGCGCCTCGCTATTGCCCGCGTAGTCTTCGCTCCAGTAGACGATGGTGTAGATGCCCTCAGTCGTCAGGCTGAAGCTGCCGCCCGTCTGCTGGGAGCCGCCATTGATTGTGTAGTGCGTGGCCTTCACGCCGGAGCCGCTGTCTGCCGCCGAGAGCGTCACCGTCACATCGCCGTTGGTCCAGTCGTTCGGCGCCGAGATGGTGGTCGTCGGCGCGTGGCGGTCAATGTTGACGAGATCGCTGGCGTTCGTGTCGCTATTGCCCGCGTTGTCGCTGGCGACGCCGCTGCTGGTCAGGCCCGCGCCCTCGCCGGTCACGGTGTTGTCGGCCTGGCAGCTCGCCACGCCAGAGCCAGCGCTGTGCGCCGGGTCAGCCAGCGCCGGATCAGAGCAGGTCCAGTGGATCGTCACGTCGCCCTTGTACCACGCATTGCCATCGGTGTCGGTCCCGCTGGGCGCGGTGGTCGGCGCGCCAGTGATGAGCGGTGGCGTGCGGTCTATCTTGACACTCTGGCTGGTCGCCGTGGTCGCGTTGCCCGCGTAGTCCTTGACGGAGGCGGTGGCGTTCAGTCCCACGCCCTCGCCCTTGAAGATGACATCGGGCGGAAGCGTGGAGGGATCCACGCCTGAGACGGCGTCGCTGGCGGTCCAGTGGATCGTCACATCACTGTTGTACCAGCCGTTGGCGTTGGCCGCCGTGGCTGGGTCGCCCGAGAGGGTCGGCGCAGTCTTATCCAGGTTGATATTGCCGACCGTCGTGAGGTTGGTGTTGCCCGCGTTGTCAGTGGCTGAGCCGGTCACGGATTGCGCCGCGCCCTCCACCGAGACGGTCGTATCGGGCGTGCAGAAGGCCACGCCAGAGGTCGCGTCGGCGCAGGTGAAGTGGACGGTTACGTCGCTGTTGTTCCAGTTGTTCCCATTTGGCGCGGGCGAAGCGGCGCCGCTGATGGTTGGCGGCGTCTCGTCCACCTGGATGGTGAGCGAGTTCCCCGGCGCAGTCTTATCCTCCGTGTTCCCGGCGTCGTCCACGCTCCAGAAGACGAGCGTGTGCTTGCCATCAGTATTGAAGACGGCGGTGGTTCCGGTCTGCGTTGCGCCGCCATCCACCTGATAGTGGGTCACCGCGACGCCAGAGAGGTTATCCGTCGCCGACAGGTTGATCGTCACATTGGTGTTCGACCAGCCAGCGGGCGCGCTGGAGGCGATGGTCGTCGGCGCTGTGCGGTCAATCTTGATGCCGCTGACCGAGCCAAGGCCCGTGTTGCCCGCCTTATCCAGCACGGAGGCCGAGGCGCCCAGGTTGGCGCCCTCGCCTGAGATCGTTGAATCAGCCGGGCAGCCGCCCGCGATGCCTGAGAGGTTGTCGGAGCAGGTCCAGTGGATCGTCACGTCGCCACTGTACCAGCCGTTGGCGTTGGGCGCCGTGGTCGGCGCGCCAGTGATGACGGGCGCGGTCGTGTCAACGTTGAGGTCACCGAGCGTGGCGCTGGCGCTATTGCCCGCCACATCGCTCACCGAGCCGCTGACGCTCTGATTGGCGCCCTCGTTGACGAGCTGGCTGGTCGGGCAGCTCGTGGCCAGGCCAGAGAGCGCATCGGCGCAGGAGAAGCTGACCGTGACTGGCGCGTTGTACCAGCCAGCGCCATTCGGCGCGCGGTCGGCGCTGGCGCTGATGGTCGGCTTGGTCCTGTCAATGTTGACGCTGTAGAACGCCGTCGCGCTGTTGCCCGCGTTGTCGGTGGACGTGCCAGAGACCTGCTGGCTTGCGCCCTCGGTCGTCACAGTCTGCGAGGCCGGGCAGGTCGCGACGCCAGAGAGGGTGTCTGAGCAGGTGAAGGTCACGGTGACGTTGGAGTTGTTCCAGTTGAACGAGTTGGCTGGCGGCGTCTGCCCCGGAATCAGCGTCGGCGGCGTCTTGTCAATCTTGACATGGATGGTGTGCGCCGTCTCGGAGTTGCCAGCGTTGTCCACACTCCAGTACTGCAGCGTGTGATCGCCCTCAGCGGAGAACGCGACGCTGGTTCCCATCTGCTGCGCGCCGCCATCCACGATGTAGTAGGTGGCGAAGACGCCCGAGAGGTTGTCGGTGGCGTTCAGGTTGACCGTCACGCTGGTGTTGTTCCAGCCTGACGGCGCCACCGCGCTCGTCGTCGGCGCCGTCAGATCAATCTTCACTGGCGCACTGGAGGCGGTGGTCGTGTTGCCAGCGTTGTCGCTGGCTGAGGCGGAGGTCGTGACCGCCGCGCCCTCGCTGGAGAGCGCGCTATCCGCCGGGCAGGCGCCGCCCGCGATGCCAGAGAGCGCATCGGCGCA
>JAICVT010000555.1 GCA_025935235.1 Ktedonobacterales bacterium
CCGCAGCCCCTCGGCCAGCCGCTCGGCAACGCGCTCTGGCTGGCCCGCAAAGGCTGGATCGCAGGCCATGCGTCCCGGCGCCTCGGCGAGCAGCAGCCAGCCGCGCTCAGCGTCATCCTCGCCCGACTCAGCGCCCGACTCAGCGCCCGACTCGGCCCAGCCGAGGATGGCGGGTACGGGCAGGCGCGGCTGGAGCCAGGCCAGGCGGTCGCGCTCGGCGCGCAGCTCGCGCACGTGCGGCGCGCTGGCCAGCTTCAGGTAGCGGGTTGGCTGGCTGGGCGCCGTCGCGCGGTAGACCTGCGCGCCCGACATGCCAATCTCCACCGCATCCCACACCGCGCCGCGCAGCATGGCCCGCAGGCTCGGCGGCAGATCGGGCGGCTGGATGGATGGCGGCATTGAGAGCCTCGAACCCTTCGATATGTGGTGATGTGGTCGTGTGGCTGCCATGTTGTACCACAGCCTGGGTGGCGTTGTGGGTCGTTTGCGGCGACGCCGGAGTGTCGCGAGAGGATGCGACACCCCGGCCGACGCGGAAGGAGGGCAACCGCGCCGAACCATACGCGAGGGTGCGTATGGCGCCAGGATAATGGCGAAAGGGTCCGTGCGCCAGTCGGTTCCCCATCCGCTGATCGCCGGGAGAGGATGCGCCAATCGCCTGTGCTTCGATTGTAGAACAGATGTTCTCATTTTAGCAAGGAATCGCGGCCCTCATACGCAATTTTGCTGATGGGCTGATAGCGGGAGTAGTCAGCGGCGGCGCGAGCTAGAGGGCGTGGTATAGTCGGAATCGCAGTCTTGCGCGCCACTGGGGCGGCCCGGACGGCGCGTGATCCAGAGCGGGCCACAGAAGAGGAGTGAGCGATGAGCGAGCTACGCGACCTTCGAGGACAGGTGGCGCTGGTGACGGGCGCCAGCAGCGGCATCGGCGCCGCCATCGCCGAGGCGCTGGCGCTGCGGGGCGTCCGCGTGACGCTGGCGGCGCGGCGCGTAGACCGCCTGGACGCGCTGGCCCAGCGGCTGCGGCAGGCCGACGGTGCGGGCGAGACGCAGGTAGTCGCCTGCGACGTGCGCGAGGAGGCGCAGGTGCGCGAGGCCGTCAGCCAGACGCTGGAGCGCTGGGGCGCGCTCGACATCCTGGTCGCCAACGCTGGCTTCGGCGGACGCGGCCCACTGGTGGATGGCGACCCGGCGCGCTGGAAGGCGATGCTCGACACCAACGTCTTTGGGCTGCTGCTGACGCTCAAATATGGCGCGCGGCCGATGCTGGAGGCTGGACGCGGGCATGTAGTGGTGATGTCGTCCATCGCCGGGGTGGTCACGACGGCGGGCGGCGCGGCCTATTGCGGCTCGAAGGCGGCGGCCAGCGCCATCGCCGACGCGCTGCGGATGGAGGTCGGACCGCAGGGCGTCGCGGTGACGGCCATCGAGCCGGGCGTGGTGATCTCAGAGTTCCAGGCGGTGGCTGAGTATCCGCCAGACATTCTGGAGAACATGCTGCACGGCGCGACACCGCTGCAGCCCGCGGACATCGCGCGCGTCGTCGTGCAGGTCTGCGAGCAGCCGGAGCATGCCACCGTCGGCGAGCTCATCATCCGCCCACGCGGCCAGGCGCGGCCCTAGCGCCGCTGGAAGGAGCAAGTAGCCGGATGGCCGATCAACCCGCCGACCAAAACACCGCGCCGTCCGCCGAGTCCATCGCGCGAGCGCCAGCGCCGCCCTCGACGGAGGAGCAGATTCTGGCCGCGCACATCGGGCCAACGCCGCCGCACAACAGCACGATCGCGCTGGCGGAGTATGATCCCGCCTGGCCGCAGATCTACACCGAGAAGGCGGCCAGGATTCGCGCGGCGTTGGGCGAGCGCGTCCTGCTGCTGGAGCATGTCGGCTCGACCTCCGTGCCGGGGCTGGCCGCCAAGCCGCTGATAGACATCCTGCTGGTGATGGAGGACTCCAGCGACGAGGCGGCGTATGTTCCGGCGCTGGAGGCGCAGGGCTACGTCTTGCGCATCCGCGAGCCAGAGTGGTTTCAGCATCGTCTGCTGAAGGGCGCCGATCCCGACACCAATCTGCACGTCTTCAGTC
>JAICVT010000239.1 GCA_025935235.1 Ktedonobacterales bacterium
CCATCTCCAGGCAGTCGGTCATCAGCACGCCGTCGAAGCCCAGCGCCTCGCGCGCCAGACGCATGATGGTCGGCGAGAGCGTGGCGGGAACCTGCTCGTCGGGCGCCAGCGCGGGCAGCCGCAGATGCCCCAGCATGACGGTATCGGCGCCCGCCGCCACGCCCATATGAAATGGCGCCAGCTCCACTCGCTCCAGCCGCTCGCGCGTGTGTGGGACGGTTGGCATGCCGACGTGTGAATCGTCGGATGTATCGCCATGCCCTGGGAAGTGCTTGATCGAGGTGATGATCCCGGCGGCGTGGTAGCCATGCGCGGCGGCGGCGGTGTGGCGCGCGACGAGGCGTGAATCCTGCCCGAAGGAGCGCACGCCGATGACCGGGTTGGCGGGATTGCTGTTGATGTCGGCGACCGGCGCGAGATTCATGTTGGCGCCCAGCGCCAGCAGCTCCCGCCCAGTCGCCTCGGCCACCGCGCTGGTCAGCGCCTCATCGTCAATCGCGCCCAGCGCCATCGCGCCCGGCAGGCTGGTGATGGCAGCGCCGAGTCGCCGCACGATGCCATTCTCCTGATCCGCCGCGATCAGCAGCGGCGCGGGGTGGCCCGCGTCGCGCGCCGCCGCTTGCAGATCGTGCGTCAGGCGCCCGACCTGCTGGGCGCTCTGGCAGTTGCGCGAGAAGAGGATGATCCCGCCGACCTGCTGGCGCGCGATCAGGTCGAGTACGCCGGGTGGTGGCGTCAGTCCGGTGAAGCCAACCATGAAGCGCTGGCCAAGCTGCTGCTCTGGCGTCAACTCGCTCACATCCTGCCTCGCTTCTCGCGCTGTATCAGCCATGCTTCGCCTCGCCCTTTCGTTCCGTCATTCGTGCGCGGCCAGCGAGATGGCGGCGCGCGCTGCGCTGAGGGCCGGCTGCTCCACCAGCGCCACTTCGCCCAGCGCCATCTCTCGACTGATAGCCCGCATGACCGCCTCACGATAGTCGGCATCGCGCAGCAGCAGGCTCCCGCCCAGCGCCACTGGCAGCGGCTGCTCGCCAAAGCCGAGTTGGCGCGCGGCGGTTAGCGCGGCCAGCGCCAGCTCCTCCGCTCCGCGCTGGACAATGCCCCGTGCAACTGGGTCGCCCTCGCGCGCCGCCTGCAACACGATTGACGCCACCTCGGCCACCGGCGCCGTCTCGCCGCCGCTTGCGCCCGCGTAGACCCGCGCGATCAGCTGGTGGGCCGTCCCCAGCCCCCACGCGCTCAGGATGCGTTCCAGCAGCATCGTCGGCGCGCCGCGGCCATCGGCGGCGCGGGCTGCCGCCACCAGCCCCGCCGCGCCGATGGCGTAGCCGCTGCCCTCGTCGCCTAGCGCGTGGCCCCAGCCCCCCACGCGCGCCGCCTGGCCCGCCGCATTGCGTCCGACCGCGATGGAGCCTGTGCCAGCGATCAGCGCTACGCCGATCTGCCCCGGCAGCGCCGCCAGCAGCAGCTCGGCGTCATTCACCAGATGCGTGACGCCCGCCAGCGCGGCCAGCCCCGGCGCCAGCGCAGCATAGTCGGCGGGCGCGTCCAGCCCGGAGAGGCCCAGCCAGGCGGCGGCCAGCGGCAGGCGTCCGCCCGCTTGCCGCGCCGCCTCATCAGCAGCGACGATGATCGCTGCGATGGCCCGCTGCGCGCCGACGTAGTGGAGATTGGCGCCAGCGCCGAGCGCCGCGCCCCGCTCCAGGCCCGCCGCATCCACCACCACCGCGCGCGTCTTCGTGCCGCCGCCATCAATGCCCAGAAAGAGGCGTTCCGGTGTACCCGAAGGCGCGTCCATCACTCATCCTCCAGCGCGCGACGCAGATTGCCATTATGAGCGGCCAGACGCGCGCGGGCCGCCGCTGGCGCGAGGCCCGTCCTGCCGATGAGAATCGCCACCTTGGTGTCACCATCCGCCTGGCGCAGCAGCGCGGTGGCCTGCTCGGCTTCCAGCCCGGTCGCGGACTCCACGATGGCGCGGGCGCGGGCGCGCAGCTTATCGTTGCTGGCCTGCACATCTACCATCAGGTTGCCATAGGTCTTGCCCAGCAGGACCATCGCGCCGGTGCTGAGCATGTTCAACACCATCTTCTGCGCCGCGCCAGCCTTGAGGCGGGTCGAGCCAGCGATCACCTCAGGCCCAACGCGCGGCGCGATCATGATGTTGACCAGCCGCTCCAGCGCCGATCCCGCGTTGCACGCCAGACCAATCGTATAGGCGCCCTGCTCGCGCGCCGCCGCCACTCCGCCCAGCGTATAGGGCGTAGAGCCGCTGGCGCTGATCCCCACTACCACATCTTGTGGGACGACGGCGAGCCGCTCGATGTCGGCGCGGCCCAGCGCGGCGTCATCCTCGGCGACCTCGGTCGCGCCCGCCAGCGCATCGGCTCCGCCCGCGACACAGGCGACAATGCGGTCGGCGGGGATGTTGAAGGTGGGGTGACACTCGATGGCATCAAGCGCGCCGAGCCGCCCAGAGGTTCCGGCGCCGAGATAGATCAGGCGGCCATCGGAGCGCAGCCGCTCGGCGATCACCTGCATCGCCGCCGCGACCTGCGGCAGCTCGCGCCGCACGGCCTCCGCCACACGCGCATCCTCGGCGTTCATCGCCTGCGCGATTTCCAGCGGATTCATGCGGTCTATCTCAGCGGTCGCGGGATTGCGCTGCTCAGTGATGGGCGTGTCTGGGCGCGGATTCCCGGCGTCCTGGGGCATCTGGTCGCTCCTGCCGCTTGTGCGACGCTACTGTTGAGTCAGGAAAAGAGCTGCTCGCGCTTGAGATGGGTGTAGAAGATATACTTGGCGCCGCAATAGACCGACTTGGCGTACTCGATCGGCTGGTTGCGGTCAACGTAGGTGATGCGGCGAGTGTAGAGCACGGCGCTGCCGGGCGCGATCTTGAGCAGCGCGGCCTCCTCGGCGCCCGCCAGCCCTGCCTCCAGCTCCTGATCAGCCTCCATCAGCGGCAAGCCGAACTTGGACTCCAGCACGCGGTAGAGCGACTGATGCTCCAGGTCTTCCTCCAGCAGGCGCTCGCAGCCCTTGAAGTTGAGGTGCGAGAACTCGATGGCCAGCGGCTCGCCATCGGCCAGACGCAGACGCTGGAGGCAGAAGATCGGCGTGCCAACCGCCACGCGCAGCCGCTCGGCGCACAGCTCGTCGGCGGGCGCCATCACAGCGGAGAGCGTGCGGGTGCTGGGATGCTGGCCGCGCGCGCTGATGTCCTCAGTAAAGCCGGTCAGGCGGATCAACTGCTGGGTGATCTTGTTGCGCGTGACGAAGGTGCCGCGTCCCTGCTCGCGATAGAAGACGCCCTCGTTGACCAGATCGGTGATGGCCTGGCGAGCGGTCATGCGGCTGATATGATAGGTTTCACTCAACTCGCGCTCGGAGGGGATCAGGTCGCCAGGCTTCCACTCGCCGGAACGGATGCGCTCGCGCAGGATCTCTTTGAGCTGATGGTAGCGCGGGACGGGACTATTCCGGTAGATGGCGTTCATCGTCCAACCCAGCCTTTCCACATCTGGTCGCGGCCATGTACGGCGTCCGGTGTCTCCGCATACCAGTGTACCAGCCACGCGCGGCGCGCGTATACGCCTGGCCTCGGCCTGGCCTCAGCCCTGGCTCCAACTCCGGCATGTCGGGAGTCAGTAGACAAGGCGGCGACGGGATGGTATAGTTGGCATGTTGTATAGACCAGACGCCTCTCGTATCATGCCATGCCGCGCTGCTCGTGTCAAGCGTCAGCCACGTCTCAGGCTAGCTCTCTGGCCATTTGCGCGGCTTTTCGCCCGGCTTCGTGCGCGCTGGCATGGTAGTTGGTTTGGAGCGTGGGCATGAGTGTAACCTTGCATGGCGCCCGGCTGGTGGATGCGAATGATGACATCTCCGCTGGAGACATCACCTTCGAGGGGCGCGGCATCACGGCGGTCGCGCCACGTCTCGATTCCCCTGCCGCAGCGGGCGCGAGCGATGCGCTCGCTGATGCGCTCGCTGATGCGCTCGCTCAGGATGGCGCGTCGAGCGCGGCCATCGTGGCGGATGCGTCGGTCATTGACGCCAGCGGGCTGATTGTGATGCCAGGGTTCATTGATACGCACACACATGGCGGCGGCGGCGCCAGCCTCCAGACCACCGATCCAGACGAGATTCGCGCCTATGCGCGCTGGGCGCCATCCACCGGCGTCACCGCCTTCCTCGTCGCCGTCGTCGGCGCGCCCAACACACTGCCAGAGGCGCAGATCGAGGCGGCGGTGGCGGCCTGCGCCGGGCCGCGCGCTGATCAGGACGGCCACGACAGCCAGGTGGATCACGGTGGCGCTGAGCCGCTGGGCATCCATCTGGAGGGGCCATATATCAGCGAGCGGCGGCGCGGCGCGCACCTGGCTTCGTGGCTGCGCACGCCCGACGCCGCCGAGACCGAGCGCCTGTTGGCGATAGCGCAGGGCTGGCTGCGCATCGTGACGCTGGCGCCCGAGCTGCCTGGCGGCGCCGCGCTGATTCGCCGACTGGTGGAGGCGGGCGTCACCGTCAGCCTGGGGCACTCCGATGCCACCTATGAGCAGGCGCTGGAGGCGGTGCGGCTGGGCGTGACGCAGATCACCCACTGCTGCAACGCGATGCGCCCGCTGCTGCACCGCGATCCTGGCCCGCTCAGCGCGCTCTCGGAGTCGCCCACGGTCTCTGGTGAGGTGATCGCCGATGGCGTGCATGTGCATCCGGCGATGGTGCGGGCGCTGCTGAAGCTGATGGGTCCTGAGCGCGCCATCCTCATCACCGACGCGCAGGCGGGCGCGGGCGCCGAGGACGCCACGTTCGAGTTCGGTGGGCAGCCCGCGCATGTGGCCAACGGCGCCGCGCGCCTGGCCGATGGCACGCTGACTGGCAGCGTGCTGACGATGGACCAGGCGCTGCGCAACGTGATGAGCATGACGCCCGTCACGCTCGGCGAGGCCTCCGCGATGCTCTCACGCAATCCCGCCCGCGCCGCGCGCATGGCCGAGACCAAGGGGCTGCTGCGCCCTGGCTACGACGCCGATCTGGTGATCCTCGACGAGCAGCTCACCCTCCAGGCGACCTATTGTGGCGGCGAGCTGGTCTACGCCAGCGAGGGCTGGCTGGCGCGTCTCAGCGGGCGTCCCACGGCGAAGCCACGACGCGGTCGAGCGGGCAGGTAAGCCCCACCCCCAACCCCTCCCCCGCTCTGCGGGAGAGGGGAGCTAGAGCCGTAGCGCCTGCCAACGACTCATCAGCGCGGCATGCGACATCGCTCCGGCTCCCTCGCCCTCTGGGAGAGGGCTAGGGTGAGGGTTCGCGCCGCGCCTCGGCGTCATCTACCGCGTGCGCGTCACCTTCTGGATTGTGCGCGGGGCGTCGGGATCGAGTCCCCTGGCCAGCGCCAGCCGCAGCGCCAGCGTCTGGCCGGGCAGCGTCGCGACGATCGGGCTGAGCCACTCCGCGATGGGCGCATTGCCAGGCGCGGCCAGCGCCAGCGGGGTGGTCGCCAGCTCCAGCGCCTCAGCGGCGTCGGAGATCACCAGCAGCTCCAGCCCCATCGCTCGCAGGTCGTGCGCCAGGACCAGCAGGTCATCGAAGGCGCGGCCCGATGGCATGACGAGCAGCGCGGCGTCGCCCCGGTCGGCGGCGGCGATGGGACCGTGGCGGAAGTCGGCGGACGAGTAGGGGATCGCCATGACATAGGTCAGCTCTTTGAGCTTGAGCGCCAGCTCGAAGGCGGTGGCGTAGTTGTAGCCTCGCCCGATGACGACACAGCGATCCAGATAGCGATAGCGCTCGGCGCGCGCGGCCACGGCGTCGGACAGCGCCAGCGTCGCCGCCAGCGCGTCGGGCAGGGCGCGCAGCTCGGCCAGCCGCTCGCGCGAGCCGCTGAGCGTGGCGGCGATGGCGGCCATGACCGCCAGCTCCGCTGTGTAGGTCTTGGTCGCGGCAACGCTGCGCTCCGGCCCGACGCCCAGCGCGATCACCGCGTCGGCCACTGCCGCTAGCGGCGAAGTCGGATCATTCGTAACGGCCAGCGTCGGGCGGCGCTGGCGCTGGGCCTCGGCCAGCACGGCCACGATATCGGGCGATTGCCCCGACTGCGAGATCCCCACCACCAGTGCGCCGTTCATGCGTGGCGGCGCGTCGTAGAGCGTCAGCAGCGAGGGCGCGGCCAGCGCGACTGGGCGGCCATCCAGCGCGGCCCAGGCGTATTTGGCGTAGAGCGCGGCATGGTCGGAGGAGCCACGCGCGGCGATCAGCGCGTAGTCGAAGGGCGGCAGAGCGGCGCAGATGGCGGCGACGTGCGGCAGCTCGCGTTCGAGCATCGCGGCGATCAGCGCGGGCTGGCTGGCGATTTCCTGTTCGAGCTGGGATGTCCGGGATGTCATAGCGGCTCCTCTCGTCTCGGCGGCGCACTGGCACGGCACACCGGCACGGGCGGGTAAACCCGCAGGCTAAGGGCGTTCCGCCGCCAAGCCCGCCTGCGCGGGCTGGGACTCGCGGCGCCGCAGCCTGGCCGGCGGAGGCAGGCTTCGCGGCCCGCAGGTCCATAGCTGCGGCTTTAGCCGCCCGTTATCCCTGCTGCTCGCCTCTGCTCGACCCGCCTCCCTGCGCATAGTGTACCTGAGTTCTGGTCTAGTGGTCTAGATGACTTGACAAATACACCAGGCGTCAGGTACACTCCCGAACAACAACCGGCGAATGCCCGAAAATCTGCGCTTCGTGGTCGTGGCGCCGCGTGGGG
>JAICVT010000530.1 GCA_025935235.1 Ktedonobacterales bacterium
CTCCGTCGCGCCATAGACCACCTCCTGCTTGATGAGATGGTCTACTGGCATCACTGGGAAGGCTCAACTGGCAAATTCTTGTGAACACCTATCTGGCAAATTACCATGAACATTGACACTAGCCGAGGATCACCCGACGCTGCGCGCTATCAATCCCACCGCCTGGATCAGGCAGACGGACTATCCTGACCTGGCGTTTCGGCCATCGCAGCGCGCCTTTGACATGCAGCGCGCCGAGCTATTGGCGTTGCTGGAGTCGCTGGCGCCTGAAGCCTGGTCGCGCGCGGCGACCGTGACGGGCGCGGGCGCGCCGCTCACGAAATCCGTGCGGGATTACGTCGAGCGGATGGCGCGCCACGAGCGGGCGCATTGGCGGCAGCTCGCGAAGATCGGCGACGCCGTGCGTGGATAGTCACGCTTCGCTGGCCGCTCGCTCAGCCAGCGCGCGTGGCGCGCGGGAGGGATCGAGCAGCGCCAGCGGGATCAGTGAGAGCAGGAAGGCGGCGGCGACGACCGGGAACATGGCGCCGTAGCCGTTGAAGGTGATCAGTGCGCCGATGATGACCGCCGCCAGCGGCGCCGCCAGCGCCGTCAGCGCGCCATCCAGCCCGGTGTAGAGGCCTATCGTGTCGCTGGCCACCAGCCGCGTCAGCAGCGGGTAGGCGCACGCCGTCTGCGCCGCGTATCCCAGCCCCGCGACGATCAGCACAGGGTAGAGCAGCGCGGCGGCATGGATGACGATGCCCGCCGCCGACGCCCCCGCCATCAGCAGCATACCCGCGACAAAGACGACTTTGATTCCCAGGCGATCCGCCAGCGCGCCCAGCGGCACGACACAGACCGCGCTGGTCAGCAGCAGCAACAGCGGAAAGACCAGCGCCGCGCTGCTGTCTACGTTCAAGATCTTCTCCGCGTAGAGCACCAGATTGGGCGTTATGGCGCTGATGCCAAACCAGATGAAGAACTTGGTCGCCAGATAGAGCCAGACCTGGCGATTGGCGCGCAGGCCAGCCCAATAGTCGCCGATGGTGTAGCGCCTGCGCGCGACCACGCCCGGCAGCGCGCGCTGCTCGCGCAAGCCCAGCAGCGGGGGCAGATAGCAGACCAGCAGGACGCCCGCCACTAGCGGGAAGAAGGCGGTCAGTCCCCAGCGCTTGACCAAGACGATGCCCAGCCCGATCACCAGCAGCTCGCCGAGCGCCTCCAGCATGTGAAAGAGGCCATTGACGCGCCCGCGCTGCTGTGGCGGCGTCAGGTCAGCCAGCAACGCGCTATACGGGTTGTAGAAGAGCGTGTGCGCCAGCGTAAAGAGGAAGATGCCAGCCGCAGCCAGATAGAGCGTCGTGGTCGCGCCCCCACCCAGCCACGCCTGAAGGACGGGCGGCAGCGAGGGGGTCAGCGCCAGCGCGGCGATGGCGATCGGCGCAAAGACGGCGATGAACCAGCGGCGGCGGCCCAGCCAGCCATGCCAGCCGCGGTCGCTCCACGCGCCAACCGTCGGCTGCACCACAATCCCTTCGATAGAGCTGGTGCTGCTCAAGAGATTGATAACGATTGGCGAGGCGCCCAGCAGGCTGAGGAAGCTCGGCAGCAGGTAGTGGTTGAAGGCGTTAAAGGCGCCTGTGCCGAAGTTGCCGCTGGTGTAGGTCAGCGCGCCGCCCAGCGTCAGCGGCTCCGCCTCTGGATTCACCTCGCTTGCCTCGGCCATCGCGGTGGGCGCTGGCGCGGTGGAGGCGTCGAAGGAGGCGCTCATAGCTGATCCTCATTTCCGGTAGTTCCAGGAGCGGGTGAAAATGCGGTCTGATCAGTCATGCCGCGCTGCGCGAGGACTTCGGCCAGCAGGTCAGGGCGATCAGACATGATGCCATCCACACCCCAATCGAGCAGCCGCTCCATCTCGGCGCGCGTGTTGATCGTCCAGACGTGGACGGCGACGCCGAGTCCGTGCGCCGCGCGCACGAAGGCGGGCGAGACGACGCGCACGCCGCTGCGCACCTCTGGAACCTGGAACGCCTGATAGGCCGGGCGCATCCCGCGAGTGGCGCGCAGCCGCTGGCGCAGGAGGAAGGCGGCCACCTCGCCCGGACACGCGCTGGTGAGCGTCACATCGCCGCTGAGCTGGCGGAAGCGCCGCAGTGAGGCGCAGACGAAGCTGGCGACGATCACCCGATGGGTTGCCTGCGCCTGCTGAATCACGCGCCAGAGCGCGGTCTCTTTGCCCTCCTGTGTCTCCTTGAGGTCAATATTGATCAGCAGATTGGGAAAGCGCTCAAAGACCTCAAGCAGCGTCGGGATGCGTACGCCCTGGCCGCGAAACGGGTAGCTCTGGCCGCCATCGGGCGTGAAG
>JAICVT010000080.1 GCA_025935235.1 Ktedonobacterales bacterium
AGCGGCCATGCCGCATGCGGCGGAAGACGGCGCCATAGCTCCACTGGTCGCCCGCGATCATCGCGTCGGCCAGTGCGCGGTGGCGCGGACTCATCTGGCTGAGCAGGTAGCTGGCGCGCTGCTCCGACCACCACTCTGGCGCGTCGTCTGGCAGCTCGTCCAGGATGTCTTCTAGCCGCCCATCGTGACGTGGCGGCTCTGGCAGGCGCCGCACACGCCAGCGCAGGGCCGGGTTGGAGGCGATGGCGTCGAGCAGCGCCAGTGGCCGCAGTTCGTCGGGCGTCAGCGCCACTGGAGCGCTCGCGCCATCCGCCTGCGGATCGAAGAGGTCGGCCCGCGCGCCGATGACGAAGAGGCGCCGGCGGCTCTGCGGCGTGAAGCGCGCCGCGTCGAGCTGGAAGGCGTCTACCGTGTAGCCCAGCGCGTCGAGCGCCTGGAGCGCGCGCGTGAAGTCGGCCCCGCCATGCGAGGTGAGGAAGCCCGGCACGTTCTCCAGCAGCACGAGCGGCGGGCGTCGCGCGCCGAGCGCCTCCAGCGCGCGGATGAAGCCCCAGAAGGCCGACGATTGCTTGCCCGCCAACCCTTGCCGCGCGCCCGCCAGCGAGAGATCGTTGCAGGGGAAGCTGGCGGTGGCCAGCGACACGCTGGGGATGTTTTCGACAGGCAGCGTGTGAACATCGCCCAGCGCGAACTGGCGCTCGGCGCCGAAATGGTGCGCGTACATCGCGCGCTTGCGATCATCAATGTCGTTGGCGAACACGACCTGCCAGCCCTGGCGCTCCAGTCCCAGCCGCATCAGCCCGATGCCCGCGAAGAACTCGGCGCAGGTTTTCTCTGGCAGCCGCGCCAACAGCGCCGCGCGCTCATCTGGCGGCGTGGTGGGCGCGCCTTCGCGCTGAGCGGCGAGCGAATCGGCGATCAGGCGCACACAACCCTCCATGTCGGCGTTGATCTGGCTCTCCCACAGGCGCAGCGTCGTCCAGCCCTGGCGCAGCAGCGTGGCCGTCGTCTGGTGGTCGCGGCGTATGTTGCGGCGAATCTTGCGCAGCCAGTAGGCGCGCGACGCCTCCGCCGACGCCTCGAACTGCTCCTCCAGCGCGGCCTTGCCACGACGACGCCACTGGTTGCCATGCCAGTAGTCGCCGTCTACGAAGACCACCAGCCGCGCGTCCGCGAAGACGATATCAGGCTTGCCAGGCAGGGTGGTGGGAGCATCGGCGCAGCGCAGCCCGCGCGCCTCCAGCGCCTGCCGCAGGCGTGTCTCTGGCGTGGTGTCGCGGTCATGCACGCGCCGCATGATGGCCGAGATCTGCGCCGCATCGCGCCGAGGCGCGGATCGGGGCGAGCGGCTGGCTGGCTTGCCGTCTGGCTCAGACATGACCACCTCGACAGGCGCTCACTACTCCTTGGCGTCTGCCTGGGTTCCTCTCCCTCGGACGAGATGAGATTCAACCAGTTCCACGAACCACCGGCCTGGGTTCCCCCTCCCTCGGAGGGGAGGGGGACAGGGGGAGAGGTTCCGCGCCGCTCCAGTGTATCATGCCTGGTCGTTCTGGTCGTTCTGGTCGCCCTGCTCGCCCTGCCCACCATGCGCCTGGCTGCCTTGTGTGCCTTTCTTCGCACGGTCGGCGGCCTCGCGCAGGTGATGCGCGGCGTTGACGAGGCCGATGTGCGTGTAGGCTTGCGGATAGTTGCCCAGCAGTGAGCCAGTACTGGAGTCAATCTCCTCTGATAGCAGACCGAGTGGGCTAACGTACGCCAACAGCTCCTCGAAGCGCTCGCGCGCCTCATCCAGCAGGTCCATCTTCGCCAGTGCGCTCACATACCAGAAGGCGCAGGCCAGAAACGCGCCCTCGCTGCCTGAGAGGCCGTCGTCCGTGCTGGGACCCTGGCCCGCCTGCCCGGGCTTGTTCGGATGACCGCCAGCGGGGCGATAACGGTAGATGAGCGCGTGGTCGGCTTTGAGAATGCGCCCGGTCGTCCTGATGGTGCTGCGCAGGCGCTCGTTGTCGGGTGGCAGGTAGCCGACCAGCGGCAGGCGGAAGTTCGCCGCGTCCACGGCTTCGACGCCGAAGGCCTGCATGAAGGAGCCAAGCTGGTCGCTGTAGCCATGCGCCGCGATGTCGTCGCGGATCTGGCGCGCCGCTTCGGTCCAGCGCTCGACGCGATCGTGGCTGGCATGCCCTTGCGTCAGTTGCAGCGCGCGGTCGAGCGCGACCCAGCACATCGCGCGCGAATAGACGAATGCGCGCTCCGGGCCGCGCACCTCCCAGATGCCGCGATCCAGGTCGCCCCAGTGGTCGGTGACGTAGTCGGCGATGATGCTGACGAGGTCGCGCAGATCGCGCGGGCTTTCACGCGAGCGCTCGCCCACGCAGTAGCCCAGCGCCCTGGCATAGCGCAGCGCGGCGTCGGCCAGCTCGCCATAGATGTCCATCTGGCGTTGGGTGGCGGCGCCGTTGCCGATGCGTACCGGACGCGACCCTTTGTAGCCCTCCAGCTCGTTCAGATCCTGCTCGCGCACGTCTTCGCCTGATGCGCCGCTCAGCGAGTAGAGCACATGGAATTGCGAGCCATCCTTCACGCCAAGATCATGCAGGAAGTGGAAGTAGTCGCGCGCCTCGCTGTGGTAGCCCAGCACGCCCAGCGCCTGGAGCGTGAACGAGGAGTCGCGCAGCCAGGTGAAACGATAGTCCCAGTTGCGCTCGCCGCCGATCCATTCGGGCAGCGAGGTAGTGGGCGCGGCGACGATGGCGCCGGTTGGCTCGAAGGTGCACAGCTTGAGCGCCAGCGCTGAGCGCAGGACGAGATCCGCATATGGTCCCTGATAGGCGCACTGATCGGCCCAGTTCTGCCAGTAGTTCAGCGACTCGGCGGCGTCGTCGTCCAGGTCGCGCGCCAGAATCCGCTGAAGCAGCTCCTGCGCCTCCTGCTCGTCGCGGGCGAAGTTGAGCGCCACCCCGATGCGCTGCCCGGCGCTCATGTGCAGCTCCGCCTGGAGGCGTCCATCCAGCACACTGACCTGGAACGGCTCCACAGCGCCAGCTCCGCCAGCGCCCGACATCGGCTTGGCGACGAAGACGAAGTAGTGTTGCTTCTCTTCATCATGCAAAATAGCCGCCAGGGCGTGCGGATGCTGCACATCGAGCGCAATGCGCGCCTGTCGCCGCGCGTAGTCGGGCGTCAGCTTCAGCGTGATGGCGATGGTCGCCTCGCCGCTCTCGCAGGTGACGATGCGGTCAATGCGGTGCGCGGCGGCTACGTCGTTGCCCAGGTCGCGCTCCAGATGCGAGCGCTGGTGATGATTGACGGTTGGCGTCAGGTCGTTGAGCGCCGCGAAGACGCGCTCATGTGGGCGGCGCTTGCGGATGGGCATGAAGTCTAGCGTTTTGACCTGTCCAGAGTCGCTGGCGAAGGTGGTTTCGAGCATGTTGGAGGCGGGCAGATAACTCATGGTCGCGTCGCAGGCGCGCTGCGGGCGGAGTTGGAAGTAGCCGCCGTGATCGGCGTCCACTAGCTTGCAGAGCGCGGCCTGACTATCGAAATGCGGCAGACACAGCCAGTCAATCGAGCCGTCGGGCGCGATCAACGCGGCTGTGCGGCAATCGCCGATCAACCCATAGCTCTCGATTGGCCAGTAGCGCGGTTCGTTTTCCTCCAGTCGCGCCTTCACACCCTCACGTACCACCTGTGCCATCTGCGATTACCTCCTGTGCGCCACATGCTCGCTGTCTCGTTCTCGCTGGTTCTCGGTTTTCCCCGGTTTTTCTCGGTCGACACTCGTCCTGAAGCGTCTGGCAAGCCAAATCCACAGGCGTGGCGCGTCGTCTGGACGCAACCTCTTCGCCGCTTGTCTATACTATACGTCGGCCTGGTATGCCATAGCGTGATAGGAATTCGCGTGGCCGGGCCGAGCGTGAGCGTCGGCGCTTGAGCCAGGCGCCCGTAGCGGCGTATACTGCTGTGATGCGCGCCTCGCATGGCGCGCGGGGAGTGGCGCATGTTCATGGCGAGAAAGAGGCGCAGCGCATGACCCGCGTGGTGGTCGGGATGAGCGGTGGTGTGGATAGCTCGGTGGCGGCGGCGCTGCTCAAGGAGCAGGGCTACGACGTCATCGGCATCATGCTGCGCCTGTGGTCGGAGCCGCCCGTGATCGGTGACGATGGCGTGGAGCTGGTCGCCGAGAACAAGTGCTGCTCGCTCGAATCGGTCAACGACGCGCGGCGCGTGGCGGCGGCGCTCGACATCCCCTTCTATGTGATCAATGTCGAGCAGCCCTTCCAGCGAACCATCGTGGACTTCTTCTTCGATGAGTACGCCGCTGGCCGCACACCCAATCCGTGCCTCCGCTGCAACCGTCACATCCGCTTCACGCTGCTACTGGAGCGCGCGCTGGCGCTGGGCGCTGAGTACCTGGCGACCGGCCACTATGCGCGGGTGGACGACGACCCCGCGACGGGGCAGCGCCGCCTGCGCCAGGGCGTGGACGCGGCGAAGGATCAGTCCTACATGCTGCATGTGCTCTCGCAGAACCAGCTACGGCATGCGCTCTTCCCGCTGGGCGAGTACACCAAGCCGCAGGTGCGCGCGCTGGCGGCCGAGCGCGGCCTGCCGGTGGCAACCAAGGCCGAGAGCCAGGAGATCTGCTTCGTCGCGGCCAACGACTACCGCGGCTTCATGCGCCGCTACGCTGAGACCACCGGGCGCGCGGCGCCACGGCCCGGCCCGATTCTGGATGCGGCGGGTAAGCAGGTGGGCCAGCATCAGGGGCTGGCGTATTACACCGTCGGCCAGCGCAAGGGGCTTGGCGTGACGGCGCGCGAGCCGCTGCACGTCTTGCGGCTCGATCCAGCCCAGAACGCCGTCGTCGTCGGCTCAGCCGCCGAGTTGGCGCGCGACGCCTTCACCGTGCGCCAGACCACCTGGACCTCCGACAGCGCGCCGAGCGCGCCCTTCACGGCGCAGGTCAAGCTGCGCTACAAGGCGCCGCTGGTCGGAGCGACCATCACCCCGCTGGCCGAGGGCCGCGCTGAGGTGCGGCTGGATGCGCCCGCGCGCGCCATCACTCCCGGCCAGGCGGCGGTCTTTTACGGCGGCGCTGAGGGCGACGAGGCGCTGGGTGGCGGGCTGATCGAGTAGGGCGCGGGGCAAGAGGTGAGTGATTCAGAACCGGGTGTGAGAGAGACTCTGCTCGCCGTGATGCGCTCAAACCATTATCTCGTCGAGTACCCACAGCACAGCTCGCACGCTGCACACCACCCGTCATTGGGTAGCCCTGAACGCGCCTGCCTGGAGGCGGAAATCGCTCGCGAACTGGGCGAGGCGCTGGCGCCATCGGGATTGAGTATGCTCAATCTGGTCGAGCGGCGATAGCATGCGTCCACCTGTGTAGAGGGAGTAGGCCATCGGATGACAACGGTGTGATTCCCTGATTCTAGTGCAATGGGACGGCAATGATCACTTTTGTTTATCGGTTGACCGGAAGCGGTTCGAGCGAGGCAAGCATTGCTGATGACTCCAATGCAGTCATGCTCGCCGGTATATCGTATTTATCCGATGCGCTGCGAGATCTCGTGGCTGCTGTCATCAAGCTACTTGAGGGCGGCACGAGAGCCGAGTTCTCGTGGTCTACAGAGCCCGGTGAATACCAGTGGTTACTCACCTGTCGGCGTCAGCTTCTCTCAATTCGCATTACGCGCTTTGCTGAATGGGAACAAGACAGGCGGACAATCGATCCTGGGAAAACGGTGCTCAAGCTACGATGTCAATTGCCCGATTTTGCTTCCGCCGTGCTCGCACAGTTGACAGAACTACACTCTACGCTTGGTCCAAAAGGCTACAAAGAGCGTTGGGTTGCCAATGGGTTTCCGCTCAGCGAGTACGAACGCCTGACGGTGTTGTTGGGTGCGAAATAGCGCCTCGCTCGAAGTCTGGCTGCATTCCGCGGCCAGTGCGAGCGACAATCCGCGCGCAACTCGGCTTTGGCGCTATAATGGCGCATGGCCTCTGTGGCCGCATACGCTGAGATGACACCACGCGCCAGCGCAATCATGCGAGCGGCGCGACCGATAGATTGAAAGGATGGCAAGGCCGCACAGCGCGCCTCATTGGCGCTGTGGAGGCGCTCGCCGCGACCGAGCCACATGGATCAATCGCACATCCGCAACTTCTGCATCATCGCGCACATTGACCACGGCAAATCAACGCTGGCCGATCGCCTGCTGGAGTTCACCGGCTCCATCGCCAAGCGCGACATGACCGCGCAGGTGCTCGACCAGATGGACCTGGAGCGCGAGAAGGGCATCACCATCAAGGCGCAGGCCGTGCGGATGCGCTACACCGCGCGCGACGGCCAGGACTATGAGCTGAACCTGATAGATACCCCAGGGCATGTGGACTTCACCTATGAAGTCTCGCGCAGCCTGGCCGCGTGCGAGGGCGCCATCCTGGTGGTGGACGCCACACAGGGCATCGAGGCGCAGACGCTGGCCAACCTCTACCTCGCGCTGGAGGCCGATCTGGCGATCATTCCGGTGGTCAACAAGATTGATCTGCCCAGCGCCGACCCGGAGCGGGTGATCAAAGAGATCGAGGATGTCATCGGCATCCCGCGTGAGGAGATCGTGCTGGCCTCGGCCAAAGAGGGCATTGGCACGCAGGACATCCTGGAGGCGGTGACGCAGCGCATGCCGCAGCCGACGGGCGACGCCAGCAAGCCGCTGCGTGCGCTGATCTTCGACTCGAAGTATGACGCCTACAAGGGCGTTATCGCCTACGTGCGCGTGATGGATGGCTCGCTCAAGGTCAGCGAGCGCGTGCATCTGATGCAGGTGGGCAGCTCAGCCGACACGCTGGAGCTGGGCTACTTCAGCCCACAGCTCGTCTCCACACCATCGTTGGAGGCGGGCGAAGTGGGCTATATCGCCACCGGCTTCAAGAATGTCAAGGATTGCCAGGTGGGCGACACCGTGACGCTGGCGCGCGCCCCCGCTTCTGAGGCGCTGGCGGGCTATCGCCCCGCCAAGCCGATGGTCTACGCCGGTCTCTTTCCGGTCGAGGGCGACGACTATCCGCTGCTGCGCGACGCGCTGGAGCGGCTGCGGCTCAACGACGCCGCGCTGGTGTTCGATCCCGAAAACTCGGTCGCGCTGGGCTTCGGCTTCCGCTGCGGCTTCCTTGGGCTGCTCCACATGGAGATCATCCAGGAGCGGCTGGAGCGCGAGTACAACCTGGATATCCTCGTCACGGCGCCGAGCGTCGAGTATCTGGTGACGCGCACCAATGGTGAACAGATCAGCGTCCACAATCCCGCCGAGCTGCCCGCGCCGACCGAGATCGAGACGATCGAGGAGCCGGTGATGGACATCTCGATCTTCACGCCCGCACGCTACATCGGCGCCATCATGGACCTCGTCACGACGCGCCGCGGCGAGTACCGCCAGATGAGCTACATCGAAGAAGACCGCGTGCATCTGACCTATCGCATGCCGCTGGGCGAGCTGATCGTGGACTTCTACGATCAGCTCAAGTCGCGCACGCAGGGCTACGCCTCGCTCGACTACACCTTCGCCAAGTATGAGCCAGCCGATCTCGTCAAGCTCGACATCCTGGTCAACGGACAGCCAGTGGACGCGCTCTCGCTCATCACGCACAAGGATAAGGCGGCCAGCCAGGGGCGGCTGCTGGTAGAGAAGCTCAAAGATTTGATCCCGCGCCAGCTTTTCGAGGTGCCGCTGCAGGCCGCCATCGGCAGCCGCATCATCGCCCGCGAGACGGTGCGCGCGATGCGCAAGAACGTGCTGGCGAAGTGCTACGGCGGTGATGTGACGCGCAAGCGCAAGCTGCTGGAGAAGCAGAAGGCCGGCAAGAAGCGCATGAAGCGCGTCGGCAGCGTCGAGATCCCGCAGGAGGCGTTCATGGCCGTGCTGACGCTGGAGGAATAGCGGCGCTGGCTCCCCCTCGCGGGAGAGGAGGCCGGGGATGAGGTCGCTGGGCTGGCTTCACTCTCCCGCCCTGGCGGGGGAGGGGTTGGAGGGGCGAGCGAGGACAACGTAAAGGGCCACCTCTCTGGGTGGCCCTGAACTTTATTCTTCTGTAGGAAGAAACCCAGCCTGCGCTTTGCTCGCTGCTTTACTGGCTCATCGGAGTGTTGGAGCAGTCGAACGACCGAACGCCCGAACTGGGTCAGGCAGTCGCGCTTCCAAACCTGCGAGCGGACCAATGGAGGTCATCGGAGCGTAAGGCTCATCCCACATCGGAGGCCACGCATGCTGCTACGCGGTTGGCGCTGCTGCCCTGTTAGCCCGCTTGACCGGGCGACCTCTGTCCACTTGAATGACCATTCCGAAGAGGCGAATCGGCTTCTTCATTGGGAACATCGGTCGAGTCTCCTTTCCCTAGTTCCACCCTTCGGACGCCGGGTGCTGTACCCTGCGCCACCTCTCGGAGGTACTTTCAGCCTAACACGTCACACAGGATATGTCAATGGCGGGACGGCAACCTGCGCACGCCTGTGAGCGGATCGTGACGCCATCGGCAGCGCTCTCAACACGCGATGGCGGCGCGCCCAGAGCGCATCTGGGCGCGCCGCCATCGCGCGAGAAGTGTCCGCGGGTGATCCGCGCCCGCGCGGTTTCGCCTGGCTGGCCTTCCCGGCTGACCTGCTTGGCCGGCCCTGCGTCGGTTCTACTGCTCGCTCACTCGTCTTCGAGGTCCTCGAACTCCTCGTCGTATTCGTCTTCCCAGTCGTCATCATCGTCGTCGAATTCTTCATCGTCGAATTCGTCGTCAAACTCTTCCTCGTCGTCGAACTCTTCATCAAGTTCGTCGTCGTGTGCGTCGAGATCTGGGCCGTTGACCGACTGAGCGCGCGGGCGCCCGCACGTGACACGAGGATCCTGCGGCGGCTTGCTGAGTATGCTCGTCACGATACGCCTCCAGAATGTATACAAACGGTGTCGTCATGCGACGCCCACTGACGCCCAAGCGCGCGCATGCGCACATGTCCGGCGATATTGTGTCGTGTCAGGCGGGCCAACGTCAACTGACGCGCCCCAACGCGGCTGGATCTGGCTGAATCTGGTCGAGAATGAGCTACCAGGCGCCCGCGGGACGCGGACGACGCACTGAGGCTGGGTTGGGTGTCTGGCAGCGCGGGCAGAGGTCCTGAATCGGCAGCAGGCTCAGGCGGCAACGCACGCACTCACTGGCGATGGAGTGGTGGCAGTTCTGGCAGTAGACCGCGTCGGGCATCGTGCGCTGGCCGCAGGTCTGGCAGACGTGCAGCAGCGAGGATGGCGCTGCATAGGCGGTGTGGCGCTGCGCGGCGTCGGGCATGCTCGTGGGCGCTGGCGACGCGGGCGCTGGCGACGCGGGCCATCCTCCAGGCGCGCCAGGGAGGCTAGGCGACGCCGGGCCGCGCTGATAGGGCGGATGGCGCGGGTGGGACGGCCCCGATGGCTGGCGCATTTGCGGATAGAATGGCGCTTCGTCGTCGGAGTAGACCGAGCGCGGGCCAAGCGCGCTCAGCGGCGTGATCGGCTCGGCGAGGCTGATCGGCCCCGCGTGCGACGGAGGGGACGGTGGAGGAGCTGGCGGTACCGGCGCCTGTAAGGGGAGACGGTAGCCGGACGGGTACTGTGCCGCTGGCGCGACGGGTGGAGCAAAGGCCGCTGGGCGATCCTCCAGCAGGCGGAGCGTGACCAACGGCGAGAGCATCACGTAGGTGTCGGGGGTCAGACGACACTCGCCGACCCGCTGCCCCCCGACATGCAATCCGTTTGTGCTGCGCAGATCAACGATCCACCAGGTCTGGCCCATCAGCCGCAACTCGGCGTGCTGGCGCGAGATGTGTGGATAGGGCAGCGCGATGGTGTTGCTGGCCAGGCGGCCAATCGTCAGGTGGTCGCGATCCAGCGGCGCCTGGACGACGCCATCAGGCGTCTGTATCTCCACGCTTGCCATGCTCGACCACCTTCCCATGCCCACGGCGCGCGTCGTGGGAGCGCCCGCTCGCGGTCAGTCGCCTGGCCAGCCTCTCGCGCGACGACAACAACCGATCGTTGGCGCCCTACCTGGCGGCGCGTGGGCGCATCATCATCATGACGCCCAGCGCGGCCACCACCGCGCCGATGATGCCGATGACCAGCGCTGCATGCGGGAACAGGGTAAATCCGGTGATGATCCAGTGGATCACTGCGGCCAGGACGATGATGATGACCCCAACCACGATCAGTGCCTGACTCATGAGACCACTTCTCCTTCATTTCAACGAAGACCCGGCCCATTTGGCGCGCCAGTCATCCGTTGAGATGAGCATGTCGAGCGCACTGGGCGCGGCAAACCGCTGGCTCATGGTAGACCTCGTGGGCCGCGCCGTCAACTCATCAGCGGCTGCTGGCGACTGAAGTCGCGCCTGGGAGGCCTTGCGGGTCGCGAAGCTCGGCTTCGCCTGCCGCCTGCGCGGACTGGCGCGCTCCTGAACCCGCGGAGGCGGGTTTCGCGGCGGTCCGTAGGCCGCCTCCCAGGCGCGGTTTCAACCGCCAACCGGTGTGGCCTCTAGATCATCACTCAGTTGGGATGCGCAATGGCCTCCAGCGCATCCGGGCTTTCGAGTGACGAGAGGTCGCCCAGATCGGTCTTGCCCAGGTGGCGCGCGCGGATCAGCCGCCGCAGCACTTTGCCGTTGCGCGTCTTGGGAAGCTGGCTGACGAACAGCACCGACTCCGGCTTGAGCGCGGGGCCGAGCGCCTGTGTCACGCTGGCGCGCACCGCGTCGCGCAGGGCGTCGGTCGGCTCCGCGCCGGGGCGCAGCACGGCGAAGACGACCACCACCTCGCCCTTGATAGGGTGCGGCGCGCCAATCGCCGCCGCCTCGCTCACATCAGGATGCGCCACCGCCGCCGATTCGACCTCGGCAGGCCCTAGCCGCTTGCCTGCCACCTTGATCGTGTCGTCGGAGCGGCCCAGGATGTACCAGAAGCCGTCGGCGTCTATCGCCGCGAAGTCGCCGTGCGTCCAGATGCCGGGGAAGCGCGCCCAGTAGGTCTCCTCATAGCGTGTGGGGTCTTGCCAGAAGCCGCGCGTCATGCCTGGCCACGGCTGGCGGATTACCAGCTCGCCGACTTGCCCGCGCACGGGCGCGCCGCTGTCGTCCACTACATCCGCCGACATGCCGGGGATCGGGCCGGAGAAGGAGCATGGCTTGATCGGCTGGATGGTCACGCAGCCAACGATGCCGCCCGATACCTCGGTGCCACCGGAGTAGTTGATAATCGGGCAGCGACCGCCGCCAACGACATCCATCAGCCAGTGCCATGGGCCAGAGTTCCACGGCTCGCCCGAAGAACCGAGGATGCGCAGCGCGCTCAGGTCGTGGCGGCGCACCGGCTCATCGCCCGCCGTCATCAGCGTGCGCACTACCGTCGGCGCGATGCCCATCACCGTCACCTTGTGCCGCTCGGCGAACTCCCACAGGCGATCAACGTCGGGATAGTCCACCGCGCCCTCATAGATCGCCAGTGTCGCGCCGAGCATCAGCGCGCCGCTGACCGCCCACGGCCCCATCATCCAGCCCATGTCACTCAGCCAGAAGAGCGTGTCGTCGGGCTGCACATCGAAGCAGTGCGCCAGGTCTTGCGCGCCCTTGATCGGGAAGCCGCAGTGGACGTGGACGGCGCCTTTGGGCCGCCCCGTGGTGCCGGAGGTGTAGATCAGCATGTAGGGGTCTTCGGCGTCCGTCACCAGCGTCTCGCAGGCGGGGGATTGCTTGCCGACGATCTCATCCCAGGCGACATCGCGCGTCGCAACCCAGGGAACATCGCCGCCGATGCGCCGCACCACTAGCGCGCGCTCGACATCCGGCGCCTCGGCCAGCGCGGCGTCGGCGGTCGCCTTCATCGGCACGACCTTGCTGCGGCGATAGAAGCCATCGGCGGTTACGAGCAGCTTGGCGCCGCTATCACGCAGGCGCGTGGCGATGGCCTCCGCGCCGTAGCCAGAGAAGATGGGGGTGTAGATCGCGCCGATCTTGCCGCAGGCCAGCGTCGCGGCGACGACTTCCGGGATCATCGGCATGTAGATGCCGACGCGGTCGCCCTTGCCCACACCCAGCTCGCGCAGCGCGTTGGCGGTCTGATTGGTCAGCGCCTGCAACTCGGCGTAGGTGAAGCGGCGGACCTCGCCATCCTCGCCCTCCCAGATCAGCGCCGTGACAGAAGAGCGCTCGCTGTTGGCGTGCTGGTCGAGCGCGGTGGCGACATAGTTGAACTGCCCGCCGACGTACCAGCGCGTCCATTCCGGGCCGCGCGAGGTGTCCATCACCTGCGTGTAGGGGCGCTGCCAGACGAGGCCGAGGTCATCGGAGACGGCGTCCCAGAACCAGCTCGGATCGTCGGCGGCGCGCTTGAGCAGCGCGTCGTACTCACCGATGCCGTGTCGCCGCATGAAGCCCCAGAGGCGGCTACGTTTCAGATACTCCTCGCTGGGGCGCCAGGCGATTGGCTCGTCGAGCGATTCCCAATTGTCGGGTGAGGGGGTGGTCGTCGGGGTGGTCTGTGTCGTATCGCTCATCGTCGCTGACTCCTTCGTCATTGCCGCCACTCGCTGGCGTGCGCGCAACGCTCCAACAGCCGTATTCTAGCATGCTGGCTGGCCGCGCATTGGGCGCCGCGCGCTGAACTACACCGCGCTCCAGCGCATCCCGCCGCCATTGGCGGACGCCTCGACCCGCCCGGCGCCGAAGAGGTGCGCCGCGATGAGGATGGCGTTTTCGTCGCGGGCGTCACGCATCAGCCACTCGCGCGTTGCCAGCATCGTGGCGGGGTCGGCCCACGTCACCATCCAGTCGGGATGCTCCAGCTCGATGTTGTGGTGAAAGAGGTCGCCGACGATGTAGAGCGTCTGGCCGCCGGACTGCACGCGCACGACCTGGTGGCCCGGCGTCTCGCCCGGCGCAGGCAGAATCTCGATGCCGTCGGCGATCTCTTCGCGCCCCTCCACCAGATGCAGCCTGCCCTGCGCCATCAGCGCGCCCAGCGTGCGCGACTCCAGTGAGTTGGGATCTTGCAGCGCGGTCTGCATCTCAGCGTCGGCCCAGTCAGCAGCGCCGAGGTAGTAGCGCGCGAGCGGAAAGGTCGGCGCCGCGCCAGCGGCTCCCGCGGTTGTCACGCCCGCGTAGTGGTCCCAGTGGGCGTGCGTGATGATGACCTGCGTGATGTCTTCGGGTTTGACGCCCAGGCTGGCAAGCTGCTCGGTGATATGCGGCGGCGGTGTGTAGTCCGCCAGCGCGTACTCTGAGCCGGGCGTGACGGTGGC
>JAICVT010000306.1 GCA_025935235.1 Ktedonobacterales bacterium
CGCGATCTTGACGCCGCCCGCCTTGCCGCGCCCGCCGACGTAGACCTGCGCCTTGATGACGACCGGCTCGCCGAACTCTTGCGCGATGCGCTCGGCCTCCGCTGGCGTGGTGGCGACTTTGCCCGGCTGCACCGGCACGCCAAACCGGCGAAGGATATCCTTCGCCTGGTACTCGTGAATCTTCATCGAATCAGCTTTCCTATAATGGTGATGAGCGCGTACCGGCTGGCAGCCTGTGAGCCTGTCGGCTCCAGGGCCAGGGTGAGCGCGGCGCCTCCAGACGTTGAGGCGGATGGGGGATTGGCCTTGCGGCGTAACCAGTCTCATCATAGCCACGCTGCTCGCGCGCGGTCAAGTTGCGCGGGCGCGCAGCAGCGTCAGACGCACGCGAGTGCAAAGAAGCTCGCGGCTCCAGGCAGGTCAATGGCAAGCAGGTGATATTACTGGCCGCCATTTAGCTGCCCCACCTCATTGGCGTGGCGCTCGGCATCCTCGGCTTCAGCGACACGACCAAGCGCACGCAGCGGGCTGGCGCCTCGTACCAGCTGTCGCCACCGCTCTGGCGACATCACATACGGCTGCAAGCTTATAACGAGGTCCTTGCTCGGGGAAGACATATTGTAAAAGCCATGCTGCTTCCAGGTCTGTGTGGCTGTCCAGCCCTTCGCTTCGGCCAGCGCATGCATCTCTGGATAGGTAAGCCCGTAGGCGACGGTGTGGGCGGGGTTCTCTATGTGCCAGATGTGTACTAACAGCAAATCCGGGAACTTCGCATACTTGGCATCTATGGTAAAGCGCTGGCCGGTTATCGCCTTCATCTGGATGGGACGAGCCGCAAAGCCAGCGGAGGAATCAGCATCGCCCTCCAGCCGGGTCTCCAGGTCGAGATAGGCGATGAGGTCAATGCCCCGATCCCGCACTGGTGTCGCGACTTCCAGCCCGGCGCGTAAGAGGTCATTGACGAGCCAGTTGCGCCCTATCAATTCAGTGACTTGCGTGTCCACTCTGTCCCTCACCTTCACACGTTAACGCGCCAGTTTCTAGCGCGGCAACTGCCCCGCCGGGGTGAACCAGGGGTGCAGCTCGACGGCGAAGTGGCCCGCCTGGATGGCTGGATCGGCGTGGGCGAGCGCCTGCGCCTCCTCCAGCGTGGCCGTGCAATAGATGCTGACGCCGTGCAGGTCGCTGCCATCTTTGACCGGGCCAGAGGCCAGCGTCTTGCCAGCCTCGCGCAACTGCTGGAGATACTGCATGTGCCGCACGATCAGCGCCTCCAGCGTGGGCGATGGCTCGGCGGTCCAGGCTGGCCCCTTGCGCAGCAGCATGACGTAGTAGGTGGTGAACTCCATATGAAACTCCTCAGCGGATGCAGTATGCGGCGGTTCATGCCACAGCGAGACGGGACGCCGCCTGCCGCTCATTGTAGATCAGAGGTGGTCAGGCCACCGCCGTCAGCGCGGCAGGGAGCGTGGCAGCGGGCGCGGCGCCCGTGAAGATTGCGCCGCCCTGTGGGCCATTCGCCGCCGACAGGGCGCCACCGTGGGCGCGCATGATGCGCTGGGCGATGGCCAGCCCCAGCCCCACGCCACCCGTCGCGCGGTTACGCGACGACTCGCCGCGATAGAACGGCGCGAAGAGATGCGGCAAATCGTCTGGCGCGATGCCCGGCCCGCTGTCGCTCACGGTGAAGCGCCAGTGATCGCCTTCCGCCTCCCACGCCAGGCTGATCGCGCCACCCTCCGGCGTGTAGCGCACGGCGTTCTCCAGCACATTGGTGATCGCGCGGCGCAGCAGGGGTGGATCTCCCAGGCAGGGGCAGGCAGGCGCGCTGGAGGGCAGCGCCAGCGCCACGCCCTTCGCCTCGGCCTGCGGGCGGATGCTCTCCGCCGCTTCGCGGGCCAGTGCGCCCAGCTCCAGCGGCTCGCGGCGCATATTCTGCTCCAGCCGCTCGATCTGGGTATAGGCCGCGAGGTCGGCGGTCAGATGCTCCAGCTCGCTGACCTTCGCCTGACAGGTCTGCAGATAGTGGCGCATGCGCTCTGGCGTCACCGCGATGCCCGACTCCAGTCCCTCCAGGTAGCCACGCAGGGCGAAGATCGGCGAGTTGAGATCGTGGGCGATGGCGCTGATGTAGAATTGCCGCTCCTGCTCCAGCTCCTGCTGCCGCGCCAGCGCCGCGCGCAACTCATCGCCCATCGCGGTGAAGGCGCGCATGGCCTGGTCAATCTCGCGCACCCGCGAGGAGGGCAGCGAGAAGTCCAGGTCGCGCTTGCCCACCTTGCCCGCCGCTGCGCTCATCGCCCGCAGCGGCTTCAGCACTGCCCAGCCAATAGCCACCACGACCACCACCGGCACAGAGAACTGCGCGACGATTGAAGGCGCGATTACGATCGGATGCTGGTTGAAGAGCGCGTTGGGGCCGATGCCTGGCCAGATGAGCGCGCCGATGCCCACCATCAGCAGCAACACCACGCCCGGCGCCAGCGCATACGCCGCCCAGATGACTCCCAGCCACTGGCGGCTGGACAATGTTCGCTTGCCTTTGGGCGTCATAGGCGCCGTGGTCATTGACGGCCTCCCTCGAAGCGATAGCCGACGCCGCGCACGGTCACGATGTAGCGCGGCGCGGCGGAGTCCGCCTCGATCTTCTGGCGGATGCGATTGATGTAGACGGCGACCGCGTGGCGATCACCGACGCCTTCCCAGAAGCGGTCGAACAGGTCATCCTGGGTGAAGACCTGGCGCGGGTGCTCAACCAGCAGCAGCAGGATGGCATACTCGCGCGCGGCGAATGGCGCCGGAACACCCTCGACGCAGACCTCGTGCGCGGCGGGGTCGAGCGTGAAGCGTCCAAAGTCGTAGCGCGTCGGCGCCTCTGCGCGCCCACTGGCGTAGCGCCGCAGCACCGCTTGGACGCGCGCCACGATCTCGTTGGGCGTCGCCGTGGCTTTCACGATGTAATCATCGGCGCCCAGCATCAGCCCGCGAATCTTGTCTGTCTCGTCGGCGCGTGCGCTCAGGAAGAGGATCGGCGCGTCCGAGCGCGCGCGCACCCGGCGACAGAGCTCGAAGCCCGACAGGCCCGGCATCATCACATCCACGATCAGGCAATCTACCGGCTCGCGCGCGATAATGGCGAGCGCCTGCTGGCCATTGGTCGCCTCCAGCGCGCGGAATCCGCTGGCCACCAGAAAGTCGCGCAGCAGCTCGACGATCGCGGGATCATCGTCTACCACCAGTATCGCCTGTCCGCCGTGCGGCGCTACGGGTTCGTTCACTGTCCTCCTCCTCGCTGCCATCGGATTCCGCAGCTCATTGTAGGCGATATCGCGCTCCATCCGCGACGCGACAGCCATCCCGGAGCCCCAACTGTGACGCGCTGTTGACCTGCCATTGACCCGCGCAAGCAAACCTATTGACCAACGGCGTCTATGCTGTGGTCGCGCGGCGCCGCTGGGACGCCGCCCGCTCACCACGAGAACGAAAGCGAAGAGCGCAGTATGACAGCGCACGATCTCGATCAACTCACGAACGCGCTACCGATCCTGATTCCCCTGGCGATCGCCGAGCTGGCGCTCGTCGTCTATTGCCTGGTTGATCTCTTCCGCGCCGACCGGCGCGTACGCGGCGGCAGCAAGCTGCTGTGGGCCGTCATCGTGCTGGTCATCGGCACATTGGGGCCACTCGCCTATCTCTTCTTTGGCCGGAAGGACATGTGATCGTGGAAAGCGCGATTGAGTGCGCGGGGTTGACCCGACGCTATGGCGCCGTGACCGCGCTGGACGATCTGCGCCTCGACGTGCCACGGGGGGCCATCTTCGGCCTGCTGGGGCCAAATGGCGCGGGCAAGACGACGCTGGTGCGGTTGCTCACGGGGCTGGCGCGTCCCACTGCGGGCGGCGCCACGGTGGCGGGCTACGACATCGCCACGGGCGGCGTGGCGCTGCGCAGACGCATCAGCGTGCTCGAACAGCAGCCCAACTATTACACCTGGATGAAAGGGCGCGAGCTACTGACCTTCACTGGTCAGCTCTTTGGCCTGCGCGGCGCCGAGCTGCAGCGGCGCGTGGATGAGACGCTGGCGACCACCGGGCTGACCGACGCCGCCAACCGTCGCATTGGCGGCTACTCCGGCGGCATGCGGCAGCGGCTGGGGCTGGCGCAGGCGCTCATCAACCGCCCCGATGTGTTGTTTCTGGATGAGCCAGCCAGCGCGCTCGATCCCGCGGGCCGCTACGAGATCCTGCAGAGCATCGCGGAGTTGCGCGACCAGGCGACGGTCTTCATGTCCACGCACATTCTGGCCGATGTCGAGCGCGTCTGCGACCACGTCGCCATCCTCGATCGCGGCAAGCTGGTGGTGTCGGCCACCGTCGCCGATCTGCAGGAGCGCTACGCCCGCCCAACCTATGAGATCGAGCTGGAGCCGCATCAGGCGGAGGGGCTGGCCACGCTGGAGGCGCTGCTGCGCGCCGCGCCGTGGGCCGAAGGCGTCACGCGGCAGCAGGATACCCTGCGCGTGGGCGTGCGCGATACCCACACCGCCAGCTACGCGCTGGCGCCACTCTGCGCGCAGGCGGGTGTGGCGCTGGCGCGGCTTGAGCGCGGTCGCCCCAGCCTGGAGGAGATCTTCCTGCGGCTGGTGGGCGAACCAGCGGCACAGTCATCCTCACAGGAGATCGCATAGGATGCAAACATTCTCACTCGCTGGCTATCGGACGCTGCTCGCCAAGGAGCTGCGCGAGGCGTGGCGCACGAGCCGCCTGCCCATCACGCTGGTCGTCTTCTTCATTCTGGGAGCCGTCTCACCGCTGTTGGCGCACTTCACGCCAGAGTTGCTCCAGGGCGCGGCTGGTAATGGCATCCAGATCACCAGCGCGGCGCCAACGCTGAAAGACGCCGTTGCGCAGTACATCAAGAATGTCGGTGGCGATGGCTTCCTGATCGCCATCGTGCTGGCGATGGGTTCGATCGCGCGGGAGAAGGAGCGCGGCACGGCGGCCTTTCTGCTGACCAAGCCGGTCTCGCGGCTGGCCTTTCTGGCCGCCAAGTTCACCGCGCTGCTCATCACCCTCTGGCTGGGGATGCTGGTGGCGACGGTGACAGCCTATGGCTACACCGTCTATTACTTCGGCAGCGTCTCGGCGCTGCGCTTCACGCAGATGGCGCTGCTGATCGGTCTATCGCTGACGGCCTTCCTGGCGCTGACCTTTCTGGCGAGCGCACTGACCCGCTCGACGGTGGCCGCCGCCGTGCTGGGCTTCGCGGCGTGGCTGGTCCTGGCGCTGCTGGGTATCTCGTCCAGGCTGCTGCCCAACACGCCGAACGGGCTGAATGATCCGGCGCAGGCGTTGGCGCTGGGTGCGACGCC
>JAICVT010000300.1 GCA_025935235.1 Ktedonobacterales bacterium
CGCTACCCGGAGTACCACTTCCTGCACACCACGCCGCAGGTTTTCGCCTGGCTGGCGGATGACTACCCCGAGGTCTTCGCGCGGGCGAAGCAGCGCATCGCCGAGGGGCGCTTCGAGGCGGCGGGCGCGCTGTGGCTGGAGACGGACACCAATATCGTCTCCGGTGAGTCGCTCGTGCGCCAGATCATGTACGGCCAGCGCTACCTGCGCGAGACGTTTGGCGCCGAGTATGATGCGCTCTGGCTGCCCGATACCTTCGGCTACAGCTACGCCCTGCCGCAGATCATGCTGCGGGCGGGGCTGCGCGCCTTTATGACGACCAAAATGAGCTGGAGCGACACCAACCGCATCCCCTATGACACGTTTCGCTGGCGCGGTCTGGATGGCAGCGAGACGCTGGCGCACTTCGTCACCACGCCCTGGCTGCCGATTGATCCCGACTTCAATACTGACACCTACAACGCCCGGCTCGATGCGCCATCGGTTCTGCATCTCTGGCGGCGCTACCGCAGCAAGCCGCACAACCAGGAGCTGCTACTCATCTATGGGCATGGCGATGGCGGGGCTGGCCCGACCCGCCAGCACATCGAGAGCTACCGGGCGCTGCGCGAGCTGCCCGGCCTGCCCACCGTGACGCTGGGGCGCGCCGATGAGTATTTCCACCGGCTGCGTGAGCGTGTCTGGAGCCAGCCTGACCTGCCGCGCTGGGATGGCGAGCTGTATCTGGAGTATCATCGCGGCGTCTACACCACCCAGGCATGGCTCAAGCGCCTGCACCGCCGCATCGAGGAGCAACTGCTGCTGGCCGAGTCGCTGGACGCCACACGCTGGGCCTCGGCGCGGATGAGCGGCGGCAGCCCGCCCGATGAGCGCGCCACGCTCGACGACGCCTGGCGACAACTCTTGCTGCATGAGTTCCACGACATCTTGCCTGGCTCCTCGATTGGCCAGGTCTACGCCGACGCCCGCGCTGCGCTGACGACGCTGGCCGCGCGGCTCGATGCGTTCATCGCGCAGGCCGAGCGCGACATCGCCGCGCGCGATGCGGCAGCGGACGCCTGGCTGATCCATAACCCCAGCCCGCTCGCCACGCCGGGCGACGCCCTCGTCGCGCTGCCGCTGACGGAAGACGAAGAGCCGCCAGCGCTCATCAACCCCAGCGCGCGGACCCTGCGGCTGCCGATGCAGGTTGCCCAGCAGCCAGATGGCAGCCGCGTGGCGCTCTATCAGACGCCAGCGATCGAGGGGCGCGGCTGGCTAGCGCTGCGCCAGGGCGAGCCGGAGCCGCCGCACTCGCGCCCGGCCGATTCGCTTCGCCCCAGCGCTACGGCGAACGAGGATGGCGGCGCGATCCTCGAAAACGCGCTCTACCGCCTGACGCTGAACGCGGCAGGCGAGATCACGTTGCTGCTCGACAAGCGCGTGACAGGCGGGCGCGAGCTAATGCAGGTTGGGCGGGTCGGCAATCAGTTCATCGCCTTCGAGGATCGCCCGCGCCGCTTCGACGCCTGGGACATCGACGCGGGCTACACGCGCAAGCCCTATGCGATGGAAGCGGCGAAGGTGACGGTCACGGAGCAGGGGCCGCTGCGCGCCAGCGTGTGCGTCAGGCGCCGCTTGCTCGGCAGCGTCATCGAGCAGGACATCTCGCTCTACGCCAGCCTCCCGCGCATTGACTTCGCCACGCGCGTGGACTGGTATGAGCAACACCTGCTGCTCAAGGTCGCCTTTCCACTCGATCTGCGCGTCACACAGGCGCGCTCCGAGATTCAGTATGGCAGCATCAGCCGCCCGACCCACGAGAACACGTCATGGGATCAGGCGCGCTTCGAGACGGTCGCGCATCGCTGGGTTGATCTCTCGGAGGGTGACTATGGCGTGGCGCTGCTGAATGACGGCCGCTACGGCCACGACATCCGCGAGAATGTCGTGCGGCTCACCGTCTTGCGCTCGCCCACTATGCCCGACCCCGACGCCGATCAAGGTGCGCACGAGGTGACGTTTAGCCTGCTGCCGCACCTGGGCGCGTGGCCGGCGGGCGACGTGATCGCGCATGGCTACACGCTCAATCGCCCGCCGCGCCTGATCCATCTGGCGGCAAGCCAGACGGCGAGCCAGATGACGGGCCAGCCAGCGCCTGTCAGCGCGCCTCAGCCGCTGTTCGCGGTGGATGCGCCCGCCGTCGTCATCGAGGCGGTCAAGCGCGCCGCCGAGGGCGACGACCTGATCGTGCGTCTCTACGAGTCCACTGGCAGCCGTGTCGCGGCGCGCATCGCGTGCGGCCACCCCATCGCCAGCGTGGTCGAGACGGATCTGCTGGAGCGCCCACTGGTGGATGGCGTCAGCCCGGCGTTCGACCTGTGGCAGGCGTCGCCGGTGGCCTCACACGATGCGCCTGAGACGGACGACGATGGCTGGCGCTGCCAGTTCCGCCCGTTCGAGCTTCGCACATTCCGGGTGACACTGCGCCTGCCCTGACTGAACATTGCTTTGCCGATATAGACAGCGTTTCCCAACTGAAGAGAAAGGGGTAGGATGCTCCTAAAACGCGCCAGGTCCCGCGTTGAGGGAACAACCTATGACACCTGTCATCGTGACTGATCAGGCGCCGATCCCGCCTCCATCGTATCATCGCGCGATAGCCCGCGCGCTGCATGTGGATGCCCTGACGCTTGTGGCCTGCTTGCATTTGCTGACACTGTGCAGGGTGGCCGTCCAGATCGCCCACCAGCGCTGCCCACCTCCCTTACCCGCCGGACCCGGAGGGACGCCGCGCACTTATCGGGAGGAGTCGCTGCTCCTCATCGCGCTGCTCCGCACTCTCTGGCGCTTCTCGTATCACGAAGCACCTGATTGCTGGTGCGCGCGGCGCTCTGGGCTGGCCTCACTCGTGCGCGTGATCTGATTATCGACAGCGCTCCCATCCTGGCCCGGCGTCGTGCTGATCCCGATGCCGCGCTGGGCCATGCGCTGGCACACCACCCACGATCCCTGCTGCTAGGCTATCGCGTCCACACCTTACTCTGTCGCGGGACCGGCTTGCCGCTCCTGTTCTTACTCTCTCCTGCCAATGTCTGGGGAGGGCATCGAGTGATGAAACGCCCTCAGACCCATGATGTGCCCCCTTGCCGCGCCAGGCGGCTGATGCGAAACGGATCGGCGCCGCCACGCGGCGACGCCGACCATACGACTGGGACGAGGCCACCCCGGCACGGCTTTCAGGCGCCTCTGTGAGGGTGGCAAGTCCGGTCTCTACCGAGCGTTTGATGGTGCGCGCCACTGGCTAGGCGGCAGCGCGGGCGCGCGACGCCGCAAACGCTTTGCGCGTAGCCGGAAGCAGCAGCAGGACCAGCACGACAACATTGACGACGATGATAGCTGCCGATATCTGCTTCCCAGGGGTGGGAGCGCCTGCCACGCCGGTCACCGCGGGGAGCACGTTCAGCGCTGCAATAATGATCGTCATCAGCCAACCCCAGCGCTTCATCAGCCCCAGGCCAACCAGCGCGATCAGGCCGCCGAGTCCTCCCACGGCGCCCGCATAGATGACAATGGGGAGCGAAGGGCCGCTCGGCGTGAAAGGCGTACTCAGCGAGAACACTGTCATCAGCGCGAACAAGACCATAGCAGCGCTCACAGGAACGGGACGCGAGGTGTTCATAATGAGTTCTCCTTTGCTTCACTCTTGCCCTGGCACTCAATTCTGCCGGGCTTGATTAATGTGTACCTGTCAACTGGCACGAACACCATGAGGGAAGCCCACAGCTTTCTCACAGCTTCCCCAAAAACGGCTGCCATGTTAGGATGCACTAGACAGGAGAGCAGAAAACACGGCGGACTGCCACAACCAGGGGCAAACGATGGCAGAACAGACCAGTTTTAGCAGCTTGCTCAAACGCTATCGCCAGGCGGCAGGACTCTCCCAGGAGGCGCTGGCCGCCAAAGCGGGCCTCAGCGCGCGGGCGATCTCCGACCTGGAGCGCGGCATCTATCACGCGCCGCGCTACGACACGCTCCACCTGCTTTTGGAGGCGCTGGCCCTGCCAGCGCCACAACAGGCGCTCCTGCGCGCCGCCGCGCGCCCAGAGATGGCGCCAGCGCCAGTAGAGACGCCGCCCGCCCCGGCTGCTGTCGCGCCGCCGCCCCTGGCTCCCACGCCCTTGATCGGGCGAGCCGAGGAGCGCGCCCACTTGCTCGCGCTGCTGCGCGGCCCGGATACGCAGCTGGTCACGATTACCGGTGCTGGCGGCGTGGGCAAGACGCGGCTGGCGCTGCAATTGGCCCACGATCTCGCTGGCGATTTCCCCGATGG
Organism: Ktedonobacterales bacterium; assembly: GCA_025935235.1. Taxonomy (GTDB): domain Bacteria; phylum Chloroflexota; class Ktedonobacteria; order Ktedonobacterales; family JADMIN01; genus JAKAIY01. Next base: position 4,313 of record JAICVT010000300.1, read on the forward strand.
GGTCGCCTTTGTCGCGCTGGCCCCGCTTCAGGCTGCCTCGCTGGCGCCAGAAGTCATCGCCCAACGTCTGCATCTGCGCGAGCAGGTGGAGATGCCCCGACTGGAGCAGGTGCGCGCTTTCTTGCAGCCCCGCCGCTTCTTGCTGGTGCTGGACAACTTCGAGCATTTGCTGGAGGCGTGGACATATCTCGCTGATCTGCTGGCGACCTGCCCCCACCTGCGCCTCTTGGTAACGAGCCGGGCGCCGCTGCGGCTGCGCGCGGAGCAGGTGTTGCCGCTGGCCCCGCTCGCCTCGCAGGAGGCCGTCGCGCTCTTTCGGGAGCGGGCGCGAGCGGTGCGCCCCGCCGGAAGCTACGACGAGGCGACGGTGGCGGCGATTTGCGAGCGGCTGGATCGGCTGCCGCTGGCGATTGAACTGGCCGCGATGCAGGTGAGTACGCGCTCGCTGCCCGACCTGCTGGAGCGGCTGACGCTCCGGCTGCTCTTCCTGCGCGGCGGCGCGCGCGATCTGCCCGCGCGCCAGCAGACCATGCGCGACACCATTGCCTGGAGCTACGAACTGCTGCCCCCCGCGCAGCGCCAGTGCTTCCGGGCGCTGGGCGTCTTCGTGGGCGGCTGGACGCTGGAGGCAGCCGAGGCCGTCTGCTGGGCGGCGGGCGAGCCGCCCGCCGATGACCCGTTCCTGACGCTGGCGGCGCTGGTAGATGCCAGTCTGGTGCAGGTGGCGTTGCCCACCGAGGGCAGCGCGCGCTTCAGCATGTTGGAGGTGCTGCGCGAGTTTTCCCTGGAGCGCCAGGGCGCGGCGGGCGAAGAGGAAGCGTGCCGTCGTCGCCACGCCCACTACTACGCGCAGTTGGCAGAGCGCGTGTCTCCCTTTGGGGCGGGCCAGGGTGCAGGCGTGGCACAGTTGGCGCTGGAGTTCCCCAATGCCCGCGCTGCCCTGCGGTGGGCAGCAGAGCGGCGGAAGGCAGCACTGGGTCTGCGGCTGGCCTGCGCATTTGGTGAGGCGTGGGTGAGCCTGGGGCAGATACGCGAGGCTGAAGGCTGGCTCGAACAGATGCTAGAACTAGATCGTCAGGAAGACTCGCGGGATACGCCGCCTGACCTGCGCGCTCAGGGACTCTACTACCTGGGTGAGGCGTTGTTCAGTCTGGGCAAACTGGATCGCGCCGAAGTGCTGGCGA
>JAICVT010000360.1 GCA_025935235.1 Ktedonobacterales bacterium
CTGCTGGTCGAGCTGCTGGCGCCGCGCCCCGCGCTCAACGCCACCGCGCAAATCGCCTGGGGCGAGCGCGCCCCGCGCTATGCGGCGGCGCTGCCCATTGCCGAGGTGATGCGTGGGCTGGCCGAGGCCAGCGCGGGCGACGCGAACTTCCGCTTCGCGCTGCTGGCGATGTGCGAGCCGGGTGGGCCGTTCTTCCCGCAGGCCTACGCGCGCGGGCCAGAGTGGAGCGTGGCGTTTGGCTTGCAGAGCGCCGGGCTGGTCGGCGAGGCGATCGCGGCGGTCGAGCCGGAGCATCCCGAAGACGCCGAGCGCGAAGCCGCCGCGCTGGCAACCCTGCCCCAGATCGAGCGGACCGTGCGCGCGGCGCTGGCCGGGGCGGCGCGCCCAGTGGCGGAGATGCTGCGGCCACTGGCGGAGCAGACGGGGATGAGCTTCGGCGGCTGCGACCTCTCGCCCGCGCCGATGGGCGATGAGAGCATCGCCGCCGCGCTGGAGCAGGCGGGGCTGGGGCTGTTTGGCGGGCCTGGCTCGCTGGCGCTCTGCGCCACGCTCACCGCCGCCATCCGGGGCGCGGCCGCCGATCTGGCCGATGCCGCGCCCGCCTGCGGCTACTGCGGGCTGATGCTGCCGGTGCTGGAGGACGAGACGCTGGGGATGCGCTGCGCCGAGGGGCGGCTGAGCGTGGCGTCGCTGCTCTCCTATTCCGCTGTCTGCGGAACCGGGCTGGATACCACGCCGCTGCCAGGCGACGCCAACCCGGCGGGGGTGGCCGCGCTGCTGGCGGATGTAGCGGCGCTGGCGTGGAAGCTGCGCAAGCCGCTCTCGGCGCGACTCTTCCTGACGCCGGGCGCGCGAGCGGGCGACCTGACCAACTTCGCGTCCCCCTACCTCACCAATACGCGCGTGCTGCCGCTGTAAGCGAGCACGGACGGGTAAACCCGCAGCTAAGGGCCCGCGGGCCGCAAAGCCTGCCTCCGCAGGCTGGGAATCGGCCCGCAGGCTGCCCGTACTTCGCGTGACGACGACCATTCACAGACGCTGGCCGAGAGTCCCGCTCGGTTGACAGCGCTTGCCGCGCATCGGTAGACTGACGGCGGCGCCCAGGGAGCAGCGGGAGCGGGAGTGGAGCATCGGGAGAGTCGTGGGCGCATGCAACGCTGAGGGCAAACGAGGCATGACGCGCAGAGTCCGGCTGACCATCCTGCTGGGGTGCGCCGCGCTCACGCTGACCATCGCCGCCGTGTCGCTGGTCACGCTGCTGACCCACGGCGTCGCGCCAGCGCTGGCCGCCACGGGTGTGGCCGCCGACACCACCAGTACCCCCGCTGGCTCGCCAACGCCCGCCGCCGTCGCGACCATCAGCGCTGGCTCCGCTGGCTCCATCGCCCCCGCCGCGCCCACGCTGACGAGCGCTACAATCGCGGTGGGGTTGACCTGTGTCACCGCCGTCATCGGGCTGATTATCGCGGTCGTCACGCTCAGCGCGTTGCTGCGGGGCGGCTACGGGCCGTTCCTGCGCGCGATGATGTTCGGCTCGAAGGTCAAAGGCGCCGCGCGTTCCGCGAAGTCTGGACAATTCGCGCAGTACGACTGGAACGATGGCGGCTCCTGGGACGCCTCGCATACGCTGAACTATCGCCCCAGCCATGACGCGCGCGACGACACCTACGGATCGTACTCCTCGTATCCGTATCATCCCTATGATGAGCGCGAGCGTACGCGGGGCGACCGCTCGCGCCGACGGGCGCCGACTCGCTCGCGGCGCGGCGGCTGGGATTAGGTGCGATTCGTCTGATGGCCCGAACGGCGGGCTGAGCCGTGGCCGAGCCGTGGCCGAGCAGCGGCTGAAGAGAGGAGACGCATGGCGCGACGTATCGCCCTCTGGCGCATGGAGTTGGGCGCGGGCGCCGCCGCCGCCGTTATCGGGACGCTGACCCTGCCAGTGGCGCTGCTCACGCCGCTCTATCCGCTCTGCGCCGCCGCCGCGCGCACGGCATCGGGCGGCTGCGCTGGCGCGACACGCTACGTCTCGCTGCTGGCGGCGCGGCCCGGCGCTGATGTCTGGGCGCTGCTGCTTGGCCTGCTGGCGCTGACGCTGGTGGGCGCGGCGGGGGCCATCGGCGACGCGCGCGGACGGCAAGCGGCTGGCTCGCGGCTCATCTCAGGCGCTGGGATGCTGGCGCTGTGGGGCGCGGCGCTGGCTGTCTTCGTGATCTGCGCGCTCGGCTCGCGCGGCCCGCTGGGGCTGCTCTATCTCCCCTCGACACTGGCGCTGGGGCTGGCGGCCTATGCCGCGCTGCTGCGGCGGGTGTCGGCGCGGCGCGCGGCCCGCGCGGACGAGGCGCGCTGACGCCGCGTGAGCCATCGAATCGCTCACTAGCCGGAGGATCACATGCGACCTGCTGTCACCATCTTCGACCTGTACGGTACGCTGGTGGATGGATTCTCGTATTCGCAGCACGAGCGCGCGCTGGTGGCGATGACTGAGACGCTGCAAACGCCCGATCCACGAGCCTTTGCGCTGAGCTTCACCCACGATACGTGGCTGGCGCGCGGCACGGGGCAGTTTCCCAGCATCGAGGCCAATATCGCCTGGATCTATGAGGAGTATGGGTGGCCGCTCGACACTGATCGGATGGCCGAGGCGATCCGCATCCGCACCGCGTTCGTGCGCCAGGGGATGGCGCCGCTGCCGGGCGCGCTGGAGGCGCTCCAGACGCTCAAGCGGCGCGGGCATCGGCTCGGCCTCATCAGCGATTGCTCCGCCGAGACGCCGGAGATCTGGCCGAGTCTGCCCTTCGCGCCGCTGATCGAGCAGCCAGTCTTCTCGTGCGCCGTGGGGTATTTGAAGCCCGATCCGCGCATCTACCAGATCGCGTGCGAGCGGCTGGGGGTCGCGCCGACCGACTGCCTCTACATCGGCGACCGCCCGGAGGAGGTGATCGGTGCGCGCGGCGTGGGGATGCGCGCGATCCGCGTGCGCCCGCCCCATGACGACACCTACGAGGCGCGCGAGCCAGATCGCCCGGTCTGGGACGGCCCTGAGCTGGAGAGCGTGGCGCAGGTTCCGGCGGCGCTGGACGACCTCACCCCCTAGCCCCCTCCCCCTCGAGGAGAGGGGGAACCGAAGTGCGCGTCTACCGGCTGACCTCAGTAGGATGCTCCGGCGTCGGTTGCGCGGAGGCGTCGGCTGGCGGAGCGATGCCCTCCTGCTGGAAGAGCGCGTAGCCCTCGCGCCGCAGCCGCTGATCGTAGAGCACGCCGACGCGGATCAGCGCGCCGAGCGGTCCGGCGATCAACTGCGCAAGTGGCGCCAGCAATACGGCGGCCACCGCGACCGAGAGCAGTTGCGCCGCGCTGGCCGAAAGCGTTAGCGCCAGCGTCACCAGTGTCACCACCAGCAACGCGCTGAAGACCCTCCACCAGCCAAACGCCGTCAGCGTGAAGGCGACTCGCAGCGGCTGCGGCAGGCCCAGCGCGGCAGCGGTGGGATAGAGCGCGAACCGCGACCACAAATAAGCCACGATCATCAGCGTGATGGCGGTAATGACGCCCGCCATGATGGCCAGCGCCAACGCGTCGGCTGGCGTGACCTGCGCGCCCGCGCCTGGCTCGCTCGGCCCCAGCACGAAGGCCAGCGCCAGCCCCAGCCCCGGAATGGCGATGATGGCGAGTACGCCATAGAGGAAGAAGAGCGCCCAGAGGGTCGGCCATAGCCGCGTTAGCCCCTCGCGCGCACAGGCCCGGATGTTGAGGCGCCTGCCCAGCGTCACCTCGCGCGCGCCGACGGTCAGCGCCGCCTGGGTCCATGCCGCGACCAGCAGCGTCAGCACGACCGCGATCAGCGAGAGCAGGCCGATGGTGGTATCGAGCGGCGTCGCGGCGGTGGTTGCGGGCGCGGTCGTAGCAGGCGTCTGCCCATTGACCATCTGTTGCAGCGTGTCCAGCGGATTCGGCGCGCCCGCCAGCGGATTGACGCCGCTGAGCGCTGAGACGAGCGAATCCAGCAGCGCGATGGCCGCCGAGGGCAGCGCCGCCACTACCAACGCCAGCGCCAGCAGTGGTCCCAGCCGCTTGCCGAACAGGTGGAAGGTCGAGCCGATCAGCTGGCCAGCGGCGCGCGGCGCGGGTGTCAGCCCGGCGTGCGTGCGGTTGGGGCTGGGACCGTAGGCCTCCACCACCGGCGGAGGAAACGGAACCGGCGCCATCTGACGCGGCGGATACGGCGCAAATGGCGCATATGGCGATTGTGTTGA
>JAICVT010000179.1 GCA_025935235.1 Ktedonobacterales bacterium
CAAGCGCACACCGCTGCTCAAGCGCGAAGCCGCGCTGATCGAGCAGCTCGCCGCGACGGAGCCGCCACAGATCGAGCGCAAACTGGCGACGAAGCCAGAGCAGGCGATGAGCATGGTCGCCAGCGGCGTCGAGATCTACATTCCGGTCGCCGACCTGTTCGACATCGAGCGCGAGATCGCCCGCATTGACGAGCAGATCAAGGCGGCGCAGGCGGCGCTCGCCCGCACGCAGGGCATGCTGGCAAATGAGCAGTTCGTCACGCGCGCCAAACCAGAGGTTGTGCAGAAAGAGCGCGACGCGCTGGCTGCGGGCGAAGACACGCTCGCCCGGCTGGCGGCGCAACGCCGCGACCTGGCGGGCTAGCCAGGCCGCACGTCAGCCGTCATACACGGATGGCCAGCCGTTCACTCGCGTGTCGGGTGGGCGGCTGGCCATCTGGCGTCTCAGTGCCGCTCTCGCGGGGTGTCGGCGCGTGGGTTTCGGTTCTGCGCCGCCGCCTCCACCACCCGCGCGATGCGGCGCTGGCGCGTCTTTGGGCGTCGCGCGTCCGCGATCCACCAGAGCGACTGCTGGCGCACGGAAGCGGTGAAGGCCGCGAAGTTGGACGCCGCCACGAGGTTCTCCGCCAGCGCAGCGGCCAGATCATCAGGCGTCTCGAGGCGCTCGATATCATCGAACATCGTCCAGGTTCCTTCGCGCCTGGCGGCTTCCACCGCGGCCAGTCCGGCTGGCGCCATCAGCCCCTGTGTCATCAGGCGCGCGACCCGCTCTTTATTGGACTGCGACCACGGGCTGCGGCGCTTGCGCGGCGTGAAGACTTGCTCGTAGCGCGTGTCGTCCAGCCTGCGCGCCATGCTATCAATCCAGCCGAAGCACAGCCCCTCTTCCACCGCTTCATCGTAGCTCACGCTGGCCTGCCCGCTGCCCTTCTTGAACAAGACCAGCCAGACGCCGGGCGCGTCGGCATGGTTCGCCACCAACCAGGCTCGCCACTCCGCCCGGTCGCGCGCGCTGACGTGCGGATACTGGTCGCGTGGCGTTGACGTCATGGCGCTGCCTTCCCCGTCTGCCCAACACCGCTCAGATGTTCGCTCCGTTGTACCACGCGCGCCCGCCATCGCTCCAGTGTGCCATTTCTCCCGCTCAGATGGCCGGCGAAATGCGTGGCTGCTACACTGCATGATGCGTAAATATGCGCAGCGAACGCGAAGGAGAACGCAGTGCGGACGGCGCTCAAAACGCTGCTCATCTATCTGGTTGGCCTGATCAACATCGGCTCGACGCTACTCCCCATCTGGCCGCGACGCTACCACCTGCTCACGGCGCTCGTACCGGTACAGTTCGCGCTGGTGGCCCAGCATCTGACGCTCTTCATCGGCGTGCTGATGCTGCTGCTGGCCTATCCGGTGGCGCAGGGCCATCGTCGCGCTGCGTGGATCCTGATGACGTGCGCGGCGCTGGCCGTCCTGATGAATCTGGCCAAGGGGCTGGATGTCGAGGAGGCGCTGGTCAATCTGGCGCTGCTGGTCGCGCTCTGGCAGGCGCGCAAACGCTTCCACGACATCCCGCTGCGCTACACGGTCGTTGATCTGGCGCGGCTGGGCTGCGCGCTGCTCGTCATCCAGGCGCTCTATGCGCTGAGCGGTCGCGCTGTGCTGGCGCTACTGCGCAACCTGGAGGACCGGCTCGCGGCGTGGAATCCCTCGACGCCCGGACGTCACGGCTGGGCGCTACGCGCGCTGACAGCGCATATACGCCTGGAACACCTCTTTCTCAGCGAGGCCAATCTGGCGCTGCCGGTCTTTCTGGTCTGCGTCTTCATCTTCATCTCGTGGACGGCGCTGGCGCAGATCGAGCGCGACCCAGAAGCGGACGATCTCTACCGTCGCTTCGGGCGCTACTCGCACAACTCGCTGGCCTACATTGCCAACCGTGGCGACACACGCGCCTTCATCGCCAGCGAAGGACGCGGCGCCATCAGCTACAAGCTGGTCGGGCGGGTCGCGGTGCAGGTGGGCGCGATGCTGGGGCCAGCCAGCGAACGTCGCGCCGTCTACGCGGAGTTTCGCGCCTGGCTCAAGTCTGAGGGGCTGGCGCCAGCGGCGGTGGCGCTGGCGCCAGAGGAGCGCGCCGTGGCGGCGGCGGCTGGCATGCGCTGCGTCGCCATCGGACGCGAGGCGGTGGTTGATCTGGCCAGCTTCTCGGTCGAAGGGCTGAACAAAAAGATGCGCTGGGCGCAGCGCTCGCTGACCAAACGCGGCTATCGCTGTGCGCTGCTGCCCGTCACGGAGATCGCCGGAGAGCTACGCGCGGCACTGGCGCGCATTGACAACGAGTGGCGCGCGGCGCGCGGCGGCCAGAGCTATGGCTGCTGCATGACGCTGGGCCGCTTCCCCAATCCGCAGGACGCCGCCTGCCTGGTGGGGCTGATGCTCGATCCCGATGGCCAGCCAGTCGCCTATCTGACGCTGCTGCCCGGCGGCGAGGGCTACTATTCGCTCGACCTGACCCGGCGCCTGAGCGACGCGCCCAACGCGGCGATGGAGTTTCTGCTGATGGAGACGCTGGCGGCGCTGCGGGCGCGTGGGGCCAGCGAGGTCAGCCTGAACTTCTCGACTTTCGCTGGCGCGCCCGCCTGGCTGAGCGGCTCGGCGCTGGCGCGGCTGGGCGGGTTGGCGATCCAGACCAGCACACTGGAGACATTCAACAACAAGTTCCAGCCGCGCTGGTCGCCGCGCTATCTGGCCGTGCGGCGCTGGCGCGACCTGCCCGACGCGCTCTACGCCATCCTGGTGATCGAGGGCGCTGACCGTGTGCTCTATAGCGCGCTGGCCCGCTGGCTGGGTCGGGCGCGCCACGCACTTCCCGCCGCTCGCGTGGCGACCGCTCACTCAGCGCAGGCCGGAGCAGGAGCCAGCGGCGAGGGGGCGTAGGCGGCCGCTGCACGCGCTTGCCCCGCACTGTGGTCAAGCGTCTGATGCCCCAGCGTGTTCCGAATGGTAGCGCTCGATGACGTCCTTGCTCGCGTAGAATAAGCCGATGAACAGCGCGACAAGAATGAAGACCATCCCGCCCAACACCACCACGAAGAACACCAGAAACGCGGGGCCAGCGCTTTGATCCAATATACCGTCGGTGATTGCCAGACCTATCAGGCCAATGATCATTATGCCGAAGCCTACCAGCATGCGCCGTGTCACCCGCAGGCGCAGAACGCCTGGATTACCCCGAACGAGGCTCTAGCAGGACGACGCCAGCAGCGCGCCACAATAGATATAGGCCGCGAGGCTCACGACCTGGCCAAACGCGCCACTGAGCTGGACATGGAAACCAAGGCTGAGAGCGGAAAGCACGGAAGGGACGAGCACAGCCCACATCCATAACCTGTCCCGCAGGCGCGCCCATCGAGAAGGCCGTGAACTGCGCTGCGGCGCCGAAGTTAGCCGCTCGCCTGGTTCCATATTCACACCTCTCGCCGTCTGCCACACATCCTGGTTTGGCGCGTGAACCGCCGCAATACGAGCCGTAGCAAGTATAGCAGAGTGAGGGCGTCAACGCCTGTGCGCCATCAGCCGCCAGCCAGGCAGCGCAGCAGCGCCTTCTGCTCGGCGGTGGGGAGTGGATGCTTCGCCTGCGGGTTGAGCCAGAGGATGGCCTGTCCGCCCGCCGAATCGCTCCACTGGCTGTGCTGCAAGACGCCGCTCAGCCGCGCGCTCTCGCGGATGTAGGCGCGGGCGTCGGGCAGGCCGCGCGAGGTGAAGACCTGCTCATCCTTGGCCTCCGCCAGCCGCCGCAGCCGCGCCATCGCCTGCGCCGCCTCGATGCTCTTGCGCTCCGGCTGCTCTGTGCCAACCAGCAAGATGTTTGGCATGCCGGGCGGCATCTGGGTGAGCTTGTCGCAGATCGCGTTGGCCCACTGCGCGAACTCGCCCGCCGAGCGCAGCCGCTTCACCTCGACATTGAAGGACGTTTTATCCTTGACTGTCACGGTGAAATCGGGGCCGCGCGTCTTGCCAGCCAGATACTTCTCGTACTCCAGCAGGTAGCGCCGATCCTGCGTCAGATGGTAGGCGGTATCCAGCTCCAGTTGCAAGTCGCGCATGGTCTCGCTCTGGGTGATCGTGCGCGCTTTCTTACGAACCTTGTCGCGATTGGCGAGCAGGAAGACGCGGAAGCGGTCGGACGCCGTCAGCCACCCAGCGCACTGCGCAACGATTGGCTCGCCTGACTCACCAAAGAGGTAGGCCAGCAGATCCTCGTCGCGCATGGCGGGCATCGGCGCCATCCTCCTCACCGGCGGGCGCTCTGGCGCGAACATCGCCCGCCGCTTCCAACCGCGCCTCGCGTCCCGGCGCTAGCCGATCTTCTCCGAGACGGACTTGGCCTGCGTGAAGAGCAACAGGTAGTCCCGGCCACCGGCCTTCGAGTCGGTGCCCGACATGTTGAAGCCGCCGAAGGGATGTCCGCCGACCATCGCGCCAGTGCTCTTGCGGTTGAAGTACAGGTTGCCGACGTGGAACTCACGCTCCGCGCGGGCGATGCGCTGGCGATCTTTGGAGTAGAGCGACCCGGTCAGCCCATACTCCGTGCCGTTGGCGATGTCGAGCGCGTCGTCGAAGTCCTTCGCGCGGATGCAGGCCAGCACCGGACCGAAGACCTCTTCCTGCGCCAGCCGCGCGTTCGGCGCGATCTCGCTGAAGACGGTCGGCGGGATGAAGTAGCCGTCGCGCTCCAGCGCCTCGCCGCCCAGCAGCAGCTTGCCCTCCTGCTTGCCGACGGTGATGTAGTCGAGAATCTTGCGGTAGGCTCCGCTATCCACCACCGGCCCCATGTAGGTCGCGCGCTCGGCGGGATCGCCCACGCTCAGCCCACGGGCGCGTTCGACCACCTTCTCGACCACCTGATCGTAGACGCTATCCACGACGATGGCGCGCGAGCAGGCCGAGCACTTCTGCCCCTGGAAGCCAAACGCCGAGGCCACAATCGCCGTCGCCGCTGCGTCCAGATCAGCCGTCTCGTCCACCACGATCGCATCTTTGCCGCCCATCTCCAGGATGGCGCGCTTGATCCAGATCTGCCCCGGCTGCGGCTTGGCGGCCATCTCGTTGATGCGCAGGCCAACCTCACGCGAGCCAGTGAACGAGATGAAGCGGGTCAGCGGGTGCTGCGTCAGCGCGTCGCCCATCGTCTCGCCGGAGCCGGGCAAGAAGCTGACCACGCCTGCTGGAACGCCGACCTCTTCGAGCAGTTCCACGAAGGTCGCCGCGATCCACGGCGAGGCGCTGGCCGGCTTCAGCACGACCGTGTTGCCTGCCACCAGCGCCGACGAGGTCAGCCCGACCATGATGGCGCCAGGGAAGTTCCACGGCGGGATGACCGCGCCGACGCCCAGCGGGATGTAGAGCAGCTCGTTCTCTTCGCCGGGCAGCGGGGTAACGGGCTGCTTGCCAGCCAGCCGCAGCGCCTCGCGGGCGTAGAACTCCAGGAAGTCTATCGCCTCGGCCACATCGGCGTCGGCCTCGACCCAGCTCTTGCCGACCTCATACGTCTCGATGGCGTTGAACTCGAAGCGGCGCTCGCGCATCTTCTGGGCGGCGGCGAAGAGGTAGCCCGCACGCTCCTCCGCTGGGGTATATTGCCAAGTCTTGAAGCGCTTGTGCGCAGCCTCGACGGCCTCGTTGGCCTCCGCCACGCCCGCCTTTTCGAAGATCGCCAACACTTGAGTGGGGTTGGCCGGATTGGTCGAGGCGAACGTGACGCCTGTGGAGCGGCGCTCGCCCGCGATAATCAGCGGATAGGTCTTGCCGAAGCGGGCGGCGACCGTGCGCAGGGCTTCTTCCTGCGCGCGGATGTTCTCTTCTTTGCTAAAGTCGGTCAGGGCTTCGTTGACAAAGGGTGTCGCCACGCTGGCGGACACGTCCCTGGCGGTGGTTGTCATGCTGCTGGAGTCTCCTTTCAGACGCTGCGCCGCGTCATCAGCCCACAGTGTACCCCATACAGCGGCTCGCTTTCCTGTACTCTGCGCTCAGATCGCGGCCTCGACACCCACCGTGAAGAGCGCGCAACCCATCTTCAGCAAAAATACAGCAATGCCCGCGCGTCCTTTCAACTTCGCGGCATAGGCTCACTCTATGAACGCCTGCCGAGAGCGAGAGATCCGCGCGCCGGACGTCCGGCGCGCATAGCGAGGAGTATGTATGGACGAGCATGAGATGGGCCTTCCGCCACAACAGCCACAACCACCGGATCAGCCAACCGCCAGGCTACCACGCCAGCCTCGGCCGCGCTCCAGGCGGCGCTGGCTGCTGATTGGCGGCGGAACGACGGCGCTGCTGGTGGCGCTGGCGGTGGCAGTGGCGCTGGGAGGCAACGCGCTCACGGCGCGAGCGGCGGGGCTGTCGGGCCTGCACACCACGCTCGCCAGCTTTACGGGCGCGACCCCGCAGCCGGGCCGCCCAGGCGCTGGCCACGGACCCGGACACAGCCCCATGCGCGGCGGCGAGCTGACCGTCGCCAGCGTCAGCGGACAAACCATCACAGCGAAGCGGCCCGATGGAACGAGCGTCACCATCACGGTATCGAGCAGCACGCACTATACTCGCGCTGGCAAGACCGTCAGCCTCAGCGCCATCACCAGTGGCGAGGCGATTCATGTCATGGGCCAGCGCAACAGCAACGGCAGCATCGCCGCGACCCACATTGTCATCGTGCTGCCACGCTATGACGGCCAGGTGACGGCCATCAGCGGCTCGACCATCACCGTCAAGGATCGCCACAGCGCGTCACACGTCATCCACACCAGCGCCAGCACGACCGTGCGGCGCGCGGGCCAGATCGCCAGCCTGAGCGACATCACCACGGGCGCGCAGATCTCCGCTGTGGGGATGAAGAATAGCGATGGCAGCCTGAACGCCGAAAGCATCGTCATCGTCCTGCCGCACGCTGGCGGGCAGATCAAGAGCGTCTCTGGCTCGACGCTGACCCTGACCGATCCGCGCAACGCCAGCGCGACCACCACGATCCACGTCACCGCCAGCACGCGGTATATTACAGTGACACTGGGCAGCAACGGCCCGACGCAGTCCGCGTCGTCGTTCAGCGCGCTCAAAGCGGGCGTCTTCGTGGTGGCCGAGGGGACGAAGAACAGCGATGGCAGCCTGACGGCTGAGGTCGTGACGATTCTGCCCAACCCGCCCGCCGACCATAGCGGTCCCGGTGGCCCGATGGGCGGCCCCGGTGGCCCCGGCGATGGTGGCCCCGGCTTCGGCCAGCCGCCCGCTGGCTCATCCAGCGCCAACTAGCGCGCCAACCGGCGCGTCAGATAGACAATCCCGCTCCGGCGCTCCATCAGAGAGAGCCGGAGCGGGATGAGAATTGTCGCTTGATTCTGAGCGGTGGAGCATGAGCGATGGCCCAGGTCAGCGTCGAGGGAACCGAGCGCAAGCCGCTCGTGCTGCTGGTGGACGACGAGCCACACATCGTCGCGTTCCTGCGCATGGGCTTCGAGTACGAAGGATTCGAGATCGCCGAGGCCACCGATGGCGAGGAAGCGGTGCGGCTGGCGCTGCAACGCAAGCCTGACGTCATCATCCTGGACGTGATGCTGCCGCGCCTGAGCGGGCTGGAGGTGGCGCGACGGCTGCGCCCCGTCACCGACGCCGCCATCCTGATGTTGACCGCGCGCGACGAACTGGACGACCGCATCGCCGGGCTGGACATCGGCGCCGACGACTACGTGACCAAGCCCTTCGCCTTCAAGGAGCTGATGGCGCGGGTGCGCGCGGTCCTGCGCAGGCGCGGCAAGAGCCTGGACCGCCTGCTGGCCTTCGCCGACATCACACTCGACCGCGAGACGCGCGAGGTGACGCGCGCTGGCCGCGCCCGCGAGCTGACCCCGCGCGAGTTCGAGCTGCTGGAGTTGTTCCTCTCACATCCACGCCAGATTTTGACGCGCGAGGTGATTCTGGCGCGCGTCTGGGGCTATGAATACGACGGCGACGACAACGTGATCGAGGTCTTCGTGCGCCACCTGCGCGAGAAGCTGGACGATAACCCGCCACGGCTGATCCAGACGGTGCGCGGCGTTGGCTATGCGCTGCGTGGCTGACGCGCCTCGTCGGCGGATGAAAGCGAGCGACGCGCGATGAGCCAGCCGATGGAGAAGAGCGATCCGCTGTCATCGCGGCGCGGCGTGTGGGGATGGTTCAACGGGCTGGCGCCGCTGCGCTGGCGGCTGGCGCTGATCCTGTTCGGGCTGCTGGCGCTGCTGCTGATCGGCCTGGGCGCGCTGGTGAGTGCGACGGTCGAGACGGCGCTGCTGACCAATGAGGCCGTGGCGCTGCATGCGGAGGCGCGCTTCGCCATCACAGGCGCGCCCGGCGGCCAGGGTCGCGGCCCAGGCAGCGGAGGCATCGGTGGAGGCGGCGCGCCGCTGCGGCTGCTCGGCCCAGGCGCCACGCCCCCGCCGCTCGGCGCGCCCTCCGATCAGGCGCTGCTGGCGGGCGACCAGCTGATTGGCCGGCTGAATGGGCCGGGAACGGATGTCACGCTACTCTCCACCTCCGGCGCGGTCCTCGCACACGTCAACGGCGGCGTACTCGGCTCCGTGCCGACGGCGATGCTGACCGGCGCGCAGGTGCAGACGGCGCTGACCCAGCCGCAGAGCGACCGCGACTATCTGCTCGCCCCCGATCCCAGCGGCCAGCGCCAGATTGTCGTGCTGCTGCCAGTCATCGAGCAGGGCCAGACGGTGGCGGCGCTAGCGCTGGGGACGCCGACCAAAACGATTGACGACTCCGTGGCGCTGGTGCGGCTGATCCTCTTCAGCGGCATCGGCGTCTCGCTGCTGATCGCGGCGCTGCTGGCGCTGCCCCTGATGCGCGGCGCGCTGCGTCCGCTGGCCGAGATCGAGCGGACCAGCCGCCAGATCGCGGCGGGCGACCTGGCGCTGCGCCTGCCCGAGCCAGCGGTGGATGACGAGATTGGCCGACTCTCGCGCTCCTTCAATCTGATG
>JAICVT010000377.1 GCA_025935235.1 Ktedonobacterales bacterium
CAATCATGCGCGCCGCCAGCCAGAGCGCCTGGCGATCCGCTTCGATGGCGCGGCCATCAGCTACGGCCAGTTGCTGGCCGACGTCGAGCGGTTCGCGCGCGCGCTGCGGCGCGCCGGGCTGCGGCCGGGCGAGTGTGTCGGCCTCTTTCTGGAGAATAGCCCCGCCTTCGTGGTCGCCTATCTCGGCGCCAGTCTGGCGGGCGGCGTGGTGACGCTCATCAACGCCCAATATCGCGAGGTCGAGCTGAGCCACATCCTGCGCGACGCCACCGTGCGCTATTGCGTCACCTCGCCCGCTGGCGACTCCGAGTTGCGTGCGCTGGCGCTGCCCGACCTGCGCCTGCGGATACTTGTCGGAGCGCCAGACGAGTCCGCTGAGTCCGCCGAATCCAGCGCGGCGGAGGATGCGCGCGACTTCGCGGCGTTCCTGCGTTCTGGCGACGCGGATAGCGGCGCGGGTGTGGCGCTGACGACGCCCGATGGCGACGCGCCCGCCGTCATCGGCTACACCTCTGGCACGACAGGGCGCGCCAAGGGCGCTGTGCTGCTGCACCGCAATCTGGTAGCGAATATCACTGCCGTCACCACTGCCTGGCGCTGGTCGCCCGACGATCGCCTGCTGCTGACGCTGCCGCTCTTTCACGCTCACGGATTGATGGTGGGGCTGCACGGCGCGCTCTGGATGGGCGGCAGCGTGGCGCTGCGACGGCGGTTCGACGCCGCCGAGACCCTGGCGGCCTTTGACGCCGATCCGGCGATCAGCCTGTTCTTCGGCGTCCCTACGATGTATGGCCGACTCGTCGCCGAGGCCGAGCGGCGTGGGCTTCCGACGCATCTGCCGCGCCTGTTCGTCTCTGGCTCGGCTCCGCTCAGCGCGCAGCTCTTCGCCCGGTTCGAGGCGCTCTTTGGCCAGCGCATCCTGGAGCGTTATGGCATGACCGAGACCGGCATGAACCTCACCAACCCCTCTACGGGCGAGCGGCGGGCTGGCACGGTCGGCGCGCCATTCCCAGGGCAGGAGGCGCGCATCGTGGAGCGCCACGACCGCTATCCGCTGCCGCCAGCGGTGGTCGGCGAGATCGAGGTGCGCGGGCCACACGTCTTCGCGGGCTATCTCCATCGCCCCGACGCGACCGCTGAGGCGCTGACGCCCGATGGCTGGTTCAAGACGGGCGATCTGGGCTGGGTGAGCGATGATGGCTACTACACCATCACAGGTCGCGCGCGTGAGCTCATCATCAGCGGTGGCTACAACATCTATCCGCGCGAGATCGAAGATACGCTGGCCGAGCATCCGGCGGTGGCGGAGGTGGCAGTGCTGGGCGCGCCCGATGCTGACCTGGGCGAGCAGGTGGTCGCGATGATCGTGCCACAGGCCGGGCAGGTGGGAGCGACTGAGGCGCTGGCGGAGGAGTTGATCGCCTATTGCCGCCAGCGGCTGGCCAGCTACAAGAAGCCGCGCCGCGTCATCTTCGTCGAGTCGCTGCCGCGCAATGCGCTGGGCAAGGTGCAGAAGCATCTGCTGGCCGTGCGCCTCGTCGCGCGCCTCTCCGCCGAGGCCAGCGAGTGAGACGGCGCCCGACTGGCTCCTGGCAGGCGCTTGCAAATACACGAGCAAGCCGCAAACCGCTTATGTCAACGCCGCCTATAGCGGCATGTGACGCGAACGGTTTGCGGCCTGCTCGATCGCTCAGATGCTCAACCTCACCGACGCGAGCAACGCCGGGACTCGGCGCTACGCCTGGCTACGCCTGGCTACGCCTGGCTACGCCTTGGCGCGGTTGCGGTCGAAGAAGACGAGCAGGATGGCGAGCAGGAAGACGATGGCGGGGATGACGGCCCAGAAGCCGACGAGGAAGAAGAACGCGATTCCCGCGATCAGCATCAGCACGACCGACGCCGTCGGCAGGGGGTCGGCCAGGAAAGCGCCCACCGCGCCGATGATGACGAGCAGGATGCCAATGAAGAAGTGCGACTGGAAGCCTGAGCCGCCTCCCGCCTTCACCAGCGTGTTGGTGAGCGAGTACAGGATGTCAATGATCAGCACGATAGCCGACGCCAGCAAGCCGAGAATAAAGCCAATGGTGCGCAATGCGAGCTTCAACATCGGTCTCGGTCTCCTTGTTGTGCGCGCGGGTCGGGCTGGGCCAGCGCCCAGCGCACACCTCCCGCGCCTGGCTCAACGGTTCAACGAGCGCGTCCTCCGAAGAGCGCCCGCGACGATGGGCGCCCGGTGAAGGCCGCAGCGCCCGGATAGTGGGACCATCAACCTCCCGCGCCCAGACCGGCGGGACATCCCTCAGTACGAACGCAACGCCTATTTGTTGCGGATGGCGTGGTTGAGCGAGCTGAAGCCGAGCACGGCATGCACGAGCGAAGGGAGCACTGCCAGACTCAGGCCAAAGAACGTCGTGGGACTGATGAAATTGCTGAACGAGGCAGGCGCGCCGCTCAGCAGGTTCACATGGAAGCCCGCCCCGATGCCGATCAGCCCGGCGACCGCGAAGATGATGCCAATGATCAGGTCATACCAGCGCGAGAACTTGCCGCCCGCCAACCAGTCGGCCCCAAAGAGCAGCCCCAGCAGGCCGCTGACCAGCAGCCAGGTGGACTCGGAGTCAATCGTCTGGTGGTGATTGACGTAGTAGATGAGGCCAGAGACCACGCCGAAGAAGATGAACCAGAGGAAATAGTGGGTGTTCCGGTGCTTCACGCGACTCCTCGCTTTCCAAACTCGTCGAACCGTGCGCAGACGCCTGGTTCCCGTGAACAGTATAGCTGAAGCGACCCCCTGCTGTCTCTTGTGTTCTCTTGTGTTCTCTTGCATTGGCTCGTGGTCTGGCTAGCATGGCGCTGCTTCGCTGGCTGGTCGCAAGCGCGGCGCCAACCAACGGGCGAGGCGCCTGGGACCACTGGTGTACTCTGCGTAACACTCAGCTGGCTCGCTCGTTGACAGACTATAGGTACGGCGCGACGTGCGCGTCTGGCGAGCGTCCCACCTCGTGGCCATCGCGACATGGCGGCGAGCGGGCGCCCGGCAGGCGCTCCCGTCGGACCGTGGCCAGCGACCCCACCCCAGAACATCTTCTTCAGACTGCACAATCGCAGACGCCGACTGAGCCGAGCGTGAGCGCCGGGCGCCCTCGCTCGCTAGGTGTGTCTGTGTGGCTGACAGGATGAGGGAAACACGCATGAAAGCGACGACACGGGTGTCCGCGCGCTGGGAGGGGCGTCTGATCGAGCAGGCGCCACCGTTCGCGCCAGCGCCGCCGAGCGATGCGACTGATGCGACTGATGCGAGCGGCGTGGCGCTGACGACCGCGCCGCCACGCGCGCTGGCCCTGGTTGCCCGCGCGCCAGCGTACCTTGCCTGGCGACGTGACCGTGGCTCCGTCTACTTCGCGCTCAAGCGCGCGCTCGACCTGAGCGTGGCGGCGCTGGCGCTGATCGTTAGCGCGCCGTTGCTGCTGGTGATCGCCGCGCTGATCTGGCTGGAGGACGGTGGACCAGTCATCTACTCCCGCCAGGTGATCGGCCAGCAAGGGCGTATGTTCACCATGTTCAAGTTCCGCACCATGTGTCAGCGCGCCGAAGATCTCCTGCAGCAAGATGAGGCGCTGCTGGCCGAGTACAAACGCCAGCACTTCAAGCTGCGCCGCGATCCGCGCGTCACGCGGCTGGGGCGGATTTTGCGCAAGTACAGCCTGGATGAGCTGCCGCAGTTCGTCAACATCCTGTTGGGCCAGATGTCGCTGATCGGCCCACGTGCGGTGCCGCCGGCCGAGATCGAGCAGTTCGGCGAGACCGCGACCATGCGCGCCTGGGTTAAGCCGGGGCTTTCTGGCCTGTGGCAGGTCAGCGGGCGTTCCGACACTACCTATGCCGAGCGCATCCGCCTGGACTGTGAATACGTGGAGCGCTGTTCGCTGAGCCTGGATCTGCGCATCCTGTTGCGCACGCTGCCAGCCGTGGCGCGCGGCGTCGGCGCGTATTGAGGG
>JAICVT010000557.1 GCA_025935235.1 Ktedonobacterales bacterium
GACGAGGATAAGCTGGCCGCCGATGGATCGCGGCGCGAGGAGCCATTCTTCAAGCCCGACTGGTCGCCCGAGCTGCTGCTGTGCGTCAACTACCTGACTCACCCCGCGCTGCGCCGTTCGCTCTACCAGCAGGTCGGCGGCTGCGACTCCGCGTTCGACGGGGCGCAGGACTGGGATCTGCTGCTAAAGGCCACTGAGCGCAGCCAGCGCATCCACCACATCGCGCAGCCGCTCTACCACTGGCGCAAGGCGCCCGCCTCCGCCGCAGGCGATGTGGCCGCCAAGCCGTACATCTTCGCGCGGCAGCTCCAGGCCGTCGCCGACCACCTGCGCCGCTGCGGCGCCGCCGATGGGCAGGCGACGTTCACCGAGGATGGGCGGCTGCGCGTGACGTGGCCCATAACGCCGGAGCGCGTCTCGATCATCATCCCAACCAAAGACAAGCGCGCGCTGCTGGAGCAGTGCATCGAGTCGCTGCTGGCGCTGACCCGCTACGACGACTACGAGATCATCCTGGTGGATACGGGCAGCGTCGAGCCAGCGACGCTGGCCTATTACGATGCGCTCAAGCAACGCGCGGAGCTGCGCGATCGCCTGACCTTCGTGGAGTATGCGGGCGCGTTCAACTACTCGCGCGCCAACAATCTGGGCGCCGCGCGGGCCAGCGGGAGCCTGCTGCTCTTCCTCAACAACGATACCGAGATTATCGCGCCCGATTGGCTGGAGGAGCTGGCGCGCTGGGCGCAGCGGCCAGAGGTCGGCGTGGTGGGCGCGCAACTGCTCGTCCCCGGCGGCCAGATCCAGCATGCGGGCGTGGTGATGGGCATGGGCGGCCACGCCGGACACATCTTCGCCGGGCTGGAGGCGCACACCCCGACCATCTTCGGCTCGCCCGACTGGTATCGCGACTACATGGCCGTCACCGGCGCCTGCCTGATGACGCGGCGTGAGGTCTTCGAGCGCATCGGCGGCTTCGACGAGGGCTATCAGCTGGCCTTCAGCGATGTCGAATACTGCCTGCGCGCGCGCGCCGAGGGTTTCAAGACCGTCTACACGCCCTTCGCCCGCCTCAAGCATCACGAGAGCGCCAGCCGCGGCCTGAGCATCCCGCTGGGCGACATCCAGCGCGGATTCGAGCATATGGTCGCGCAGGTCGAGCAGGGCGACCCCTACTTCAACCCCAACCTGGCCTCTGGCTCCTCAGCGCCGACCCTGGCGCTCAACGACTCCAGCATCCGCGCCGAGCGCCTGCGCCAGATCGTGCGAAGGTATGAGTTTGTGGGCGAGTGAGACCTCTCCCCCTAACCCCCTCCCCTTCAGGGAGGGGGAACCCGGGCAAGGGTTTGTGGCGCGGGGCGGCAAGCGGGCGAATAAATTCGCGCCTGGGAGGCGGCCTGCACGTTGCCGCGAAACCCGCCTGCGCGGGTTGCCGGAATCCAGCCCGCGCAGGCGGGCTTGGCGGCTCGAAGAGCCTCTCAGGCGCGGTTTCAATAGCCAGCCACGCTGCCCGCCATCACCGACCAACCTGCCGCGGGTTCCCCTCCCTCGGAGGGGAGGGGGACAGGGGGAGAGGTTCCGCGCCCCTACCACACCCACTCCCTTAGCGCGCCCTCCAGCCGCTCGGCCCGCGCGTCGGGCGCGGCGCCTGGCTCCAGGCAGAGACGGCGCAGGGGAAGTGCCTCGTCCTCGTCGGCGTCAGCATCCGGGTTGGTGGAGAGCAGGACGCGGCAGAGCGACTCGTGGTGCTGGGCCACCAGCGCCGCCAGGGCGCGCGATGTGGCGACGCTGACCTCCGCTGCGGGGAGCGCGTCATCGCCCGCCATGACCGTCACCTCGGCGGGCGCGGCCTCGGCGGCCCAGACGGGCGGCTGCGCGCCATCCGCTCCTGCCCCTGCTGCCTGCGATGGCGGCGCGAGGCAGAGGCGCACGCTGTGTCCGCGCTCGGCCAGCGCTTGCGCCAGCCTGAGCGTCGGTGGTCGACCAGCGCCAGCGGGAGCCTCCACCACCCAGTTGATGCGCAGGCGGCGCGCGGGGTCGGCGGAAACCACGGCGCGATAGTGCGCGCGCAGCGTCTCGAAGACCA
>JAICVT010000245.1 GCA_025935235.1 Ktedonobacterales bacterium
CGCGCGCAGAGCGCCGCCAGCACATACGACGCGCCCGCCCGCACGTCGGGCATCGTCAGCTCGGTGGCGAGCAGCGGCGTTGGCCCGCGCACCACGCAGCTGTGGTTGAAGTTGCGCTCGCGGAAGCGGCAATTCAGCTCGCCCAGGCACTTGGAGTAGAGGCTGGTGTCGGCGCCCATGCGGTTGAGGTCCAGCGTGTAGCCAAAGCGGTCGTCGAAGATCGTCTCGTGGATCACCGACATACCCTGCGCCTGCGTCAGCAGCACGGTGAAGGGCTGCTGCCAGTCGGTCATGAAGCCGGGATGCACATCGGTCTCCAGCGCGATCGGCTTGATGAGCCGGTCGCCGCCGAAGAAGCGGATGCCCTGGTCGTCCACCGCGAAATCCAGCCCGACACGATAGAGCGCGTTGAGGAAGGTCAGCAGCGCGCTCTGGTCGGCCCCCACCACGCGCACATCGCCATGCGTCAGATAGGCGGCGATGGCCAGCGAGACGGCCTCGTTGCGGTCGGCCAGCACACGATGCTCGGCGCCATGCAGCCGATCTACCCCCTCCACGACAATCTTGCGATCCACCCGCTGCTCGATGATGGCGCCCATCTTCTGCAGGAACTTGATCAGATCAATGATCTCCGGCTCGATGGCGGCGTTCTGGATGACGGTGGCGCCGCGCGCGAGGGTCGCGGCGATAATCAGCGTCTCGGTGGCCATCACGCTGGGGAAGGGCAGCTCGATGGTGGCGCCACGCAGCCCCGATGGCGTGCGGAAGTGGTACTGCCCGTTGCGCGCCTCCATGATGGCGCCCATCTGTTGCAGGCCGTCGGTGTGGAAGTTGATCGGGCGCGGGCCGATGCGGTCACCGCCCGGCTCCGGGATGATCGCCTCGCCAGTGCGGTGCAGCAGCGGGCCAGCCGCCACCACCGCCAGCCGATTCTGCTGCCCCAGTTCCAGCGGCACGGCGTGGTGGGTGATCTCGCGCGTCTGGATGCGGGCGACATGCTCCTCGCTATGCGTGACCCGCGCGCCCAGCGCCGTCACCACGCTCTCGGTGATCTTGAGGTCGCCCAGCCCCAGCGGCGCGTTGCGGATGACGCACTCGTCCTCGGTCAGCAATGAGGCCACCATCAGCTTGGTGGCGGCGTTCTTGGCCCCGCTCAGCGTCACCTCGCCGCACAGTGGCGCGCCGCCCTCGATCAGGTAGTAGGGCGCGTCGTCAGGCGTAGAGCCGTTCAGGCGCTGCCGCTCGCTCGCTGGCGCGCCCGCCGCCTGGCTCGCCGCCTGGCTCGCCGCGCGGCTGATCGGCGTCGCCGCGCGCGAGCGTCGCTGCTCGGTCTTCTGGGGCCTCCCTGTCATGCCATCCCTGAGCTTTCTCACCACGGTCTCGCTGGTCTTGTCCGATTTTTGCCAGATTCAAGCGTAGCGCCGCCAGCGCCGCCCTGTCAACGCGCCTGGGCCGAACCGTCTGGACACCAGGCCAGCCAGCCGTCTCTGGATCGTCGCAGTTGCGGCGGCGCGCGTCAGGCGCCTACAATACGCGCATGAGTATTGCCACTACCATCTTCCATATTCAGGGGCGCACGACCGAGCAGGTCGAGGCGGCGCTCGACGCGATCTTCGCACGCGAGGAGCGTCCACGGACGCTGCGCGTGGAAGGCTCGTACAGCGCGACGCTGGCCCGGCTCGACGCCTCTGAGGCTGACTATCGCTATCTGCTGCTGCGGCCACACGGCGCGGGCGGCTGGACCCCGCTGCTGGAGCTTGGCTCGCGCACCGAGGGGCTGGATGTTGAGCTGTCGCGCGCGCTGGAGGGCGCGACGATCGTGACCGTCTATCAGTATGGCGAGGTCGTCTCGGGCTACCGCGTCACGCGCGATGGCGCCGAGCTAGACCGCTATTGCAGCGATCCCACCGCCTTCGAGGGCGCCGAGGCGCCAGAGGAGAGCGCCGATGCGGGCGATGCGGGCGATGTAGAGGCGCTGCGCGGGCGACCGGAGCGCTTCGCCGATCTACTGCCCGCCGGAACTACGCCCGCCGACTTCACGCGCGTCGTGCTGTCCCCCGGCTGGTGGGAGACGCATGACGCGGGCGAGACGGCCCCACAGCCCACATCTGACACAGACGATAGCGACGACGAGCTGGTAGACGAGGTTGATCGCATGCGCTGTATCGCGCTGGCGCTGGAGTTGTGGTCGTCCGACGAGTATCCGCTCACCCAGGAGCTGGAAGAGCTGCCCAACAAGCTGGTTGGCCCTGCCATCGCGCTGGGCTGGCAAGTGGCGCGACCATAAATGGCGCCTGGTCGGACGGCATGTGCACTGGCGGGTAAACCCGCGGGCTAAGGGCGTTCCGCCGCAAAGCCCGCCTGCGCGGGCTGGGAAGCGGTGGGTCGTCTCCTAGCCTGCGGAGGCAGGCTTTGCGGCCCGCAGGCCACCGAGCCTGCGGGTTTACCCGCCCGTACCACCACGCGGCGTCGTCACCCCGTACCTTTAGTGGCCTCTCACTTGCATGCGCTCTCTCCATGCGCTACGCTAAAGCGCGTAGCGACGGCAGGCCGCCAGATGCGAGACATGGCACAGCGCGCGGCGCCGGACGCGAGGAGGGGACATGGCCGACATGGTGACGCAGGATGAGCGCATGCGCTCGGATGACGAGCAGGCGCTGATCGAGGCTGCCAACATGACTCCAACCCTCCGCACGCGCGCCACACAGGCGCCGCTGGCGCCCACGACGCCCGCGACGCCCGCGACGAGCGTGATGAGCTACTACGACACGCGCTGGCCGCTCGTCAACCACGCGCTGGCGGTGACCGAGCGGGTGACGCACGGCAAGGCCGGGGTGATCCAGCGGGCGGTGTCGTATCTGGTCATCGGCGGCTCGGCGGCGGTGGTCAACCTGACGATTCTGGCGATCTTCTTCCACTTCGGCTCGGCCAATGTGCTGTGGTATCTGATCCTGGCGAACGTCGTGGCGTATGAGCTGTCCATCATGGCCAACTTCATCCCCAACGACTACTTCACGTTCAGTCATCTGGATGGCCACAATCGCTCATGGTGGGCGCGCTGCCTGCGCTTCCACATCACCAGCCTGAGTGGCGTTGCGCTGACCTCGATCCTCTTTACCATCTTCTACCACTTGCTCGGCCTACAACCGCATCTCGCGCTGGTAGCGCAGGCCATCGCCATCATCATCGCCACCTTCTACAACTTCACGGTGCATCACCTCTTCACCTACGCCCACCGCAAGGCGTGAGACAGCGGCCCCCACCCCCAGCCCCTCCCCCGCCGAGGCGGGAGAGGGGAGCTACAGGCTCTACGTCTGCTGAAGGTGGCTCTGGCGTGCGGAATCCCTATTCCCTCTCCCAGAGGGAGAGGGTGAGGTGAGGGCTTGCGCGCACGCGGCGCAGCGTGATAGCATGGCACGTCGGAGTAGTGGACGCTCGTTACAGATGAGCCAGCG
The DNA here is from genome assembly GCA_025935235.1 of Ktedonobacterales bacterium. Taxonomy (GTDB): domain Bacteria; phylum Chloroflexota; class Ktedonobacteria; order Ktedonobacterales; family JADMIN01; genus JAKAIY01. The sequence continues at coordinate 3,456 of JAICVT010000245.1, forward strand.
CCAGGGCGAGGAGCATGCGACTCGACGATTTGGGCGAGTTTCCCCTGATCGAGCGGCTGACCGCCGGGCTGGAGTCGCGCACGGATGTCGCGCTGGGGGTTGGCGATGACGCCGCCGCGCTCGACCTCGGCCATGACCTCGGCGCCGATCATCTGCTGCTGGCGACCTGCGACGCGCAGGTGGAGGGGACGCACTTTCTGACCAGCGTAGCGACCCCGGAAGAGATCGGCCACAAGGCGCTGGCGGTCAATCTGAGCGACATTGCCGCGATGGGCGGCGAGCCGCTGTGGGCGCTCGTCTCGCTGCTGGCGCCGCCCGACCTCGAGGTGACCACCCTCGATGGCGTCTACTCTGGCATGCGTGCGCTGGCGCGGCGATTCAATGTCGCGCTGGTCGGCGGTAATGTCTCCTCAACCCCCGGCCCGCTCACCCTCGATGTCACCGCGCTGGGGCGTGTCTCACGCCAGCGGCTCGTCACCCGCGCGGGCGCCCGCCCCGGCGACCGGCTGCTGGTGACGGGCCGCCTGGGCGCGGCGGTGGCGGCGCTGCTGGCCTTCACCGCCGCGCCACCCGACGCCGCCATCCCAACGGAGGCGCTGGCCGAGGCGCGCCGCGCAATGGTGACGCCGCAGCCGCGCGTGCGTGAGGGGATGGCGCTGGCCGCCACGGGCCAGGTAACCGCCATGCTCGACATCAGCGATGGGCTGGCGGGCGACCTGGGCCACATCTGTCAGCGCAGCGGCGTCGGCGCGATCATCGAGCTGGCCGCGCTGCCTGTGGACGCCTCGACCCGTGCGCTGGCGCTGGCACTGGGGCGCGATCCGCTGCGTCTGGCGCTGACCAGCGGCGATGACTACGAGCTGCTCTGCGCCGTGCGCCCCGAAGGCGTGGCGGCGGCGCTGGAGGCCGTGCGCGCGGTGGGCGGCAGCGCCACGATCATCGGCGAGATCACCGCGCCGGAAGAAGGACTGCGCGTGCGCGCGCAAAATGGCGCGCTGCTTGCTGTGGATGCTCGCGGCTGGGACCATCTACGTCCGCACGATCAGCCGCCAGACGCTAAAACGGACATGGGCGAGCAAAGCGCGGGCAGTGGCGCACGCAGCTAGCTAGACGAACACATTCGGCGCGACCACGTTGTATCAGTGCAAGCCCTCCTGTGGAGATGCGTTTCTCTGCGGCGCTTGCCAGAGGCGGTGGCCGCGGGTAGCGAGGCGGAGGATATGGCGCAGACGGCAGGGCCAAACGACCAGCTTCCCGACGAGATCGGGAGACTTGCCAGCGACACGACGGAGATGGGCATGGCCGTGGGTGACATGTTCCGCTCAGCCTGCGCTGGCCTCTTCATGCAAGAGCCAGACTCCGCGCGCTTTGCCATGGAATCGGCGAGCTGGGTGGCGCAAGCGCGCTGGATGCTCGATCAGCGCACGCGCCACATCATCCAGCGCTACTTCCCCGTCGGCGACGACATGCGCCGCATCGCCGAGTTGCGTCACGCCGTCAGCGAATACAGCCGCATCGCCGACCTCTCGAACCACATCGCCGATTGGGCGCTCAAGCTGCAAGGCCAGGGCGATGCGCTGCTGCTGCGCTGCTCCCCCGACGCGCCCAACATCCTCACCTCGTTCATCTCACTGGTCTATGAGCAGATGCGCGGCGTCTTCCTGGTGACGGCGGCGCGCCATCTGGAGCAGGCGCAGGCGCTGGTCGCGCGCGATGCCGAGGTGCGCGCGTACTGCGATGCATTGCTCGCGCGGCTGCGCTACGCCATCGAGCGGGAGCCGTTCGAGGCGTTTCCCCTCCAGCGGCTGGTGATGGTCGCGACCAACATGCGCGAGATCAACGTCTCGGTCGTGGCGATCTGCCGCGCCGTGCTGCCCACCGAACAGGCATTCTAGCTCGCGCGCTCCGCGTCTGGTGGACGGCAGACATTGCAGGGGATGTAGCCCGCGAGCCGCGCCTGCTCCTCGCTGCCAAACGCGATCAACTGCTCCGGCGCGATGCGCCGCGCAAAGTGGCAGGAAGGATAGCAGTAGGAGTCGCCACTCTGGCTCGCCACATAGCGGATGCCCGACGCTGCCAGCGCCTCGATCTGGGCGACGTCCAGCCCCTCCGCCTCCAGGATCGTGCGCTTGGACGCCGGGCCACCCATGCCATAGGCGCCCAGATGTCCATCCGCTCGCACGACGCGGTGGCAGGGGATGAAGACCGGGACGGGATTGCGGGCCATCGCCGTGCCGACCGCGCGCACGGCGGCGGGATGTCCAATCTCGCGCGCGACCCAGCTATACGGGCGCACCTCGCCAAAGGGAATCTCGCGCGCCTTCATCAGCGCGGCGCGCATGAAGGGCGTCTGGCCGCGCAGATCGAAGGTCAGCGGGGCGGAACGGTCGCCCGCCAGCCACGCGCGCAGCGCCTGCTCCATGCGCTGTGGTGGCTCGGTCTCCAGGAAGACACGCCGCCCCAGCAGCGCATACGCCTCGACCTCGAAGTCGCCGTTCGACGAAGCGCGCCGCGCGACCGAAAGGCCGCGGTCGTTCCAGGCGAGGTAGACCAGCCCCAGCGCCGTCTCGATGGTCGTATAGGAATCGGCCAGCCCGACACGGGTCAGCGCGCCGCTGACACAGGTGGCAGGCGCGGGCGTCTGGCCAAGCGCACGCAGATCCGCCAGCAGATCGCGCGCGGCGGTGAGGCCGTCCCGGTGAATATGAAGGTCGCTCATCTCACTGCCTCCTGCGCCTGGGCGATGCGCTCCTGTTCGAGCGCTTTGCGCAAGCGCGCCACGCCACGACTGGCGTGCGATTTGACTGTCCCCACTGGTTCGCCCAGCGTCTCGGCGATGGCCGCATATTGCATGCCCTCGACATGGCGCAGGATGATGACGACGCGCTGGGCTTCGGGCAGCGTCAACAGCAGCGCCGCCAACTCGTCGAGCCGCTCGCGCCGCTCCAGCGCCACGCCCGGCAGCCCCTGTGGGTCATCATCCGCGATGCGGTCAGCGACGCCAACGCCGCGGCCATCATCAGCGGCGCCCGCGTCTAGCGCATCTAGCGAGAGGGCCGGATTGCGCCGCGCCGAGCGAGCGCGATTGCGCGCCAGATTGGCCGCGATCTGAAAGAGCCACGGCCGCAGCCGCAGCGCGCGCCGCCGTTCGGGCGCATAGCCTCCCAGCGCGCGCCAGGCCTGCGCCAGCGTCTCCTCGACCAACTCCTCCGCATCGCGCGGCTGGCCAGACATGCGCAGCGCAAAGGCATAGAG
>JAICVT010000486.1 GCA_025935235.1 Ktedonobacterales bacterium
TCGATGGACTGGATGTACGGCGCAGAGCAGATGTTGGCGGGCTGGTTGTTGGTCAGCTTGCAGATCACGGCGGTCTGCTCGTTGGCCGTGCCGATGATACTCTTGGCGGTAGCGCTGTTGGGATCCTTCAACTGGTTCGCGACCTGCTGCCAGGAGAGTCCCTGCATCATCGTCGGGTTGAAGGCGCCAGCGGTCGTCACATACTGGTCGGCAAAGCTGAAGAAGGGGATGCCGCCTGCCTGGTTGGTATAGGGAGCGGTGTCATAGGTCGCGAACGACGCCATCGCGTCCGCGGGCGGGGTCGCCAGCGGCGACTGGTTGCGATCCTGCGTCTCGGTCGCGCTGAACACGATGTATTTGCTCGTGTAGGTCGCCTTGCGGAACGAGAACGTCGGCGTATTGGCGAAGACATCGCTGCTGGACGACTTCATCAGCGTCAGGCCCTTGAAGGAGCCGAAGCGATCGAGCGCGATGATCGTTCCCCAGCGGTCCGCCGCGCAGTACGGGCAATACTCAGCGCCGACGTAGATGATCTCCGGCAGCCCCCTGGAGGTCAGCGGCGGGACGTTCGGCGGCGTCGCTTCGAGCCCGATATCCACGCTGCCCGTCCCCACTTTGGCGGCGGTGGCGGGTGTGACGCCTGTGACGCTAAGCGCCGAAAGGATGCTCTGTGGCGCCGGGTCGCCGATATTGACGGCGGCGACGGTGTTGCGCGACCGCTGGATGAAGAAGAACGCTACGACCACCGCGACCACGACGACGACCGTGCCGATTGCGGCCAGATTGCGCCGCCACCACGGCAGATGGCGCACATAGCGCCGCTGATTCGCCGCGGGTCGCCCGCCCACGCGGGTAGCGGGCCGCTGCGCAACGCCAGAGCGCGTGCGAATCTCGCTCAGGCGCGAGTTGGTCGCCATAGAGGTGGATGTGGAGGTAGATGTGGAAGCGGCTCTGGAGGTGGTTGTAACGCCGCTCGACGACTGCCTGGTCGCGGTGGCGCTCGACGCGCCGCCATGCGTGGCGCCGCTGGTCGCGCCGACCGGGCGACGCTGGCGCTTCGATTTCGCCATGAGGACTGCTCGCTCCTTTTGCTGGGGTGTTCAGACGGCGCTGCGTCCGTTCGATTCGTCCGTTCGAGGTCGTCGTGTGGTCACAGCCGCGCCAGTTTCGGATATTCTACCATCCGACGCCAGCGTTGTCGGCAAATAGTACGGCGCGCGGCGCGACAATCGCACGCCAGCGCGCGTGCGAGCGGCGCTCCTCAGCGAATCCTCAGCTTCAGCGCAGGGCATCAGGGAAACGCCCGATAGACGCCACACCCGGCGGTACGCTATGGTATAGCTAGCCATCCGGCAAGCGTTGCGCCGTAGTGACCGGTATCATCGCGGCGCGGCTTCTGGAATCTCTGCCATCCATCAGGGGCGATGCTTTCATGTCCGTCATGTCTACGCGCGCATCCCAGAATCGTTCACTGAATCGTTCATCGCGACCGTTTTCCTCACGCGCGGCTGGGCTGATCGTCGGCGCGGCGGGCGGGGCCGCCCGGAGTGGCTCACGCGCGGGCGTTCACACGGGCGCGTGCCAGGCTCGTGCGTAGGCTCGTCCACTCGCATCCACTCGCACTGATTTCGCCACAGGAGTCGCGCAGATGATCGAAGAGCCAACCCCACAGCCAAAGGCCGAGCCATCAGCGCCGCCCGTGGCCTCCACATCGTCAAGCCCGCCGAAGCAGTCCATCATCTCGACCGTCGTCATCATCGCCGTGCTGATCGGCATCGTCGCGGGCGTCACGGCGCTGGCCAACCGACGCGCACCATCGCCGGGCGCCAGCGGCACGCAAGGCTCGGCTAACGCGCCCAGCGCCACCGACAGCGGCCAGGGGCTGCTGCTGGGCGGCAAGGCCGCGCCGAGCTTCACGCTGACCGACCAGACGGGCGCGACCGTCACGCTCGATAGCCTTAAAGGCAAGCCGACGGTCTTCACCTTCTTCGATTCCATCTGCCCGCACACCGATTGCTCGCTGATGGCGCAATACATCAACTTCACGGCGCAGGACCTCGGCGCGACGGCCAGCCAGGTCAACTGGGTGGCGCTGAGCGTTGATCCCTGGCACGACACGCCGCAGACGGTGGACGCCTTCATCAGCAACCAGCAGATGAAAGTGCATCTGACCTATCTGATGGGGTCGGCGGCGCAGCTCCAGCCGCTGTGGGACGCCTTCCAGATGCAGAGCATCCTGAAGGATGGCGTCGTTCTCCATACCACTGGCGTCTTTTTGCTCGATAGCCAGACACGCGAGCAGGTCTATCTGGATGAAGGGTTCGATCCGCACACGCTGAGCGGCGATGTGCAGCTGCTGCTGAGCAAAGGCCCCAGCGCGTTCGCTGGCCAGCAGAGCGCGCCGACGGCGAGCGCGGTGACGCTGACGCACGCGGCGAGCGGGATGCAGGTGACGCTGACCGCCGCGCCGGGGCAATATGGCGCCTACGACTACACTATCCTCCTGCAGAACGCTAGCGGCGAGGCGATTCCCAACGCGCAGGTTGCGCTTGATCTCTCGATGCCGAGCATGACGATGCGACCGCTGCATGTGGATTTGCAGCCGCTCGCGCCTGTCACCACGGGCGCCTATCGCGCCACTGGTGTACTGTCTATGAAGGGGGCGTGGGTGGTCAACGTGACCATCACGCCCGCTGGCGCGACCCAGCCCGTCACGACCAGCTTCACCTTCACCGCCAA
>JAICVT010000612.1 GCA_025935235.1 Ktedonobacterales bacterium
GAGTTGACGCCATGCGGATACGCGAGCTGACCGAGGCCGATGTCGAGGCATACTGGGCGGTGCGCCTGCGCGCTCTACGCGAGGAGCCAGAGGCGTTCGGCTCATCCTATGAGGAGTCGAAAGATCGTCCGCTGGCGGATGTGGCGGCGCGGCTGCGCACCATCGCGGAGGCGGGCAATTTCATTCTCGGCGCGTTTGACGATGGCGGTGAGGATGGCGGCCAGCCGGATGAGCGCCTGCTGGGCATCGTGGCGTTCGAGCGCGCGCCGGGCAAGAAGAACCGGCACATCGGCGAGATCTTCCAGATGTATGTCGCGTCCGAGGCGCGCGGCAAGGGCTACGGACGCGCGCTGATGGAGGCGCTGATCGCCCGCGCCCGCGCGCTGGATGGCCTGGAGCAACTGATCCTGGCGGTGGTGACGTCTAACACCGCCGCCATCGCGCTCTACCGCGCACTGGGCTTCGAGGTCTACGGCGTGCAGCGCAAGGCGCTCAAGCTGAGCGACGACCACTACCTGGACGAGCAGTTGATGGTATTGTGGCTATGACGGAGCCAGTCGCGACCACCCTGGTGTTTCACGTGTTAATCGGGTGATCGCGCGGCGCGAACCCTCACCCCAGCCCTCTCCCAGAGGGAGAGGGAGCCGGAGCGTTCCAGCGGGCCGCGACGGTCGCAACATCGGCCAGCGCCGCAGCCTGTAGCTCCCCTCTCCCGCACAGCGTGGGAGGGGCTGGGGGTGGGGGGACTCCGCGCAATCATCGCATGTTCGACGATCAGACTGAGGAGTATCCGCAATGGCGCAGCCAGACGATAACGCGACGACTACCACCACCGGCCAGACCACCGGCAAGAGCGGGCCGCGACCGGTGCGCGCCCCACGCGGGACGCAGCTCTCGTGCAAGGGATGGCAGCAGGAAGCGGCGCTGCGCATGCTGATGAACAACCTCGACCCGGAGGTTGCCGAGCGCCCGGATGATCTGGTGGTCTATGGCGGGTCGGGTCGCGCGGCGCGCAGTTGGGAGGCCTTCGACGCTATTGTCGCTTCACTGCGCGCGCTGGAGGGCGACGAGACGCTGCTGATCCAGTCGGGCAAGCCGGTCGGCGTCCTGCGCACGCATCCCGGCGCGCCACGCGTGCTGATCGCCAACAGCAATATCGTGCCGCACTGGGCCGACTGGGACGAGTTCCGGCGGCTGGAGGCGCTGGGCCTGACGATGTACGGCCAGATGACGGCTGGCTCGTGGATCTACATCGGCTCGCAGGGCATCGTGCAGGGGACGTATGAGACGTTCGCCGAGGCCGCGCGCCAGCGGTTCGACGGCACGCTCAAGGGAACGGTGACGCTGACCGCCGGGCTGGGCGGCATGGGCGGCGCGCAGCCGCTGGCGATCACGATGAACGAGGGCGTCGCGCTCTGTGTGGAGGTGGACCCGCAGCGCATTCAGCGGCGGCTCGACACGGGCTATCTCGATGAGATGGTCACTGATCTGGATGAGGCGCTCAAGCGCGCCGAGCAGTACAAGGCGCAGGGCGTCGGGC
>JAICVT010000474.1 GCA_025935235.1 Ktedonobacterales bacterium
AAGGGCTTGTAGTTGGCCCAGCCCTTGGTCGCCAGCACCTTGGTGATCGCGGCGGTCAGGGTCGTCTTGCCGTGGTCAATGTGCCCGATCGTGCCCACGTTCACATGCGGCTTGTCCCGCACAAATTTCTGCTTCGCCATGAGCCAGTCAGCTCCTCCAGCTAATGACGGCGCCCCCAGCCTGCGGCTCATCCACGAGCCACTGGGCGACGCCAGAGAATTGGGTCAGCGCGTCATGCTAGCGACCGACGCGGGCGCTCTGAACAGCCCCTGCGCGCGCAAGACATAACAACGTCCCACCATGTGCGCCATCCTCCAGGTGGGGAGTGGCGACCGTGGCGGGACTGTTGGAGCCCGAGATGGGAATTGAACCCATGACCCCAACCTTACCAAGATTGTGCTCTACCCCTGAGCTACTCGGGCGTGAATGTCGGCGTTCCTGTGGGCGACAGTGCCCTCTGGATGAAGCCAGACTCCGACCGCAAGGGCGCGAAACGCGCTTCGCGGAAGGTTGAGCTACGCAGCGTGCGCATCGCTGATGGCCGTTGCTCGCTCGGTCGGGCCGAACCATCCAAAGGTCGCCGGTGGGCAGTGGAGGATTCGAACCTCCGAAGGAGTAATCCAACTGATTTACAGTCAGTCCCGTTTGGCCGCTTCGGTAACTGCCCCAGAGAATCGCCATCCACGCCTACCTGGTGGCGTTGTGACGCACACAGGATTATCGCCCGATGTGCGGGCCTTTGTCAAGCAGCGAAAAGCGGCGAATTGGTTCGCTCCCGCACGTCTGCCGCGCGCTGCCAGAGTAGACCACCAGACCGCGTCAGTCTGCTCATCGTCTGCCGCTCGCGCGCCGTCTTGACCCTCGTAGCCTGTATGATACGATAGCGGCATATCAGCGGGATGTAAGCCGGATGCGGAATGGATGGGAGTGTGGTGGAAAGGGTGGGGCTGGCATGGCGGAGATTTTCATCTCCTATCGGCGCGATGACACCGGCATCCTCTGCGAGCGCCTCGCGGGTCGCCTCTCGGCGCGCTTTGGCGCGCAGCGCGTCTTCCGCGATACCAGCGCCATCACGGTCGGCAGCGCGTGGGAGCAAGTGCTGCACACCGCGCTGCAAGATTGCTACGTGGTGATCGCGCTGATCGGCATCGGCTGGCTTAGCGCGCGCGATGCCCAAGGGTGCCCGCGACTCTTCGATCCGCACGACTTCGTGCGGCTGGAGCTGGCGACCGCGCTGGCGCAGCGCAAGCGCATCGTCCCGGTGCTGGCCGATGGCGCGCGCATGCCGCAGCCGCAGGAACTGCCACCTGACCTGGCGCCGCTCGCGCAGATTCCGCCGCTCGTTCTGCGGCCCGATCCGTATTTCGAGGCTGATCTGCAGGCGCTCATGCAGATAGCGACGCCGGGCGCGCGAAAGCGCATCCCGCATCCAGCGGTGGCGCTCTGCGGGCTGACTGGGCTGCTTGGCGTAGTCGCGCTGCTGGCCGCCGTCGTGCTGCCAGACAATCCACTCGACGCGCTGCTGTTCAATCTCTACCTGCTTGGCATGGTTGCCATGCTGCTCGGCGGCGGCCTCATCATCGTGCGAAGTATCGCAGCGCACTCGTGGTTGTGGCCCGCGTTTGCGGCGCCCGTTATCGCGCTGCTGCTGGTCAGCGCGGCGGGTGTCTTTGCTGCGCATGTGATGCGTGACGCGGCGCAGCAGCAGGCATTCGTCTATCTCACGGTCTTCACCCAGCCGCTCGCGCTGGTTCTGGCGCTCGCGTTTGGCTTCTTTGGCCCCCATGTACTGGCGGCGCTGCGGTCGAGCCAGCAATGGCTGCGGTCGTACCGCTGGGTGATCGGCGGATGCGCCTCGCTGGCGGGCGCCCTGATGACTACGGTGATGGTGATTGACGCCTTCAGTGTACGTCCGCTCTTCGCGCTCTACCTGCCGGGCATGCTGGCGGCGGTGGCCATCGGGCTGGCAGGCGCCGGGCTGGCGCTGGCCAGTGACTTCAGCCGTCACCGTTGGGCACCAGCGGTCATGCTGGCGCTGCTGTCGGTGGGCGTTGTTATCGGCTTCCAGCTCTTTGGTGATCCTTCGGTTCCGCTCCTCACTGCCGTGATCGTGCTCTTTTTCAGCCTTGGCGGCATCATCTGCGCGCTCGACTATTTCGCACTGCGCGGTGATCTGGCTGAGCTTCACAAGCGCTCGTGAGGCGCGGCGTCGGCTGTGATCAACTCGGTCGCTCTGACGACTGTCTTGGGAGGGAGGAACCGCGATGCCGCGCATCTACCTCATCAGTCGGCCAGATGAAACGATCAACCTCAGCGACTATCTCGCGGAACTCCTGCGGACACACTACGGACCGCGGAATGTGCTGCGCGGCTCAACCACCCAATCGGCGGCTGAGTATGCCGCAGTGGTCGAGCGCGACCTGCGCGCCAGCGATGTAGCGCTGGTGGTGATGGGGCCACACTGGGCCGTCAATCCGGGCGCGAATGGCCAACCCTGGCTCAGCCAGCCCGATGATCCCACGCGCATCGCGCTGGCGACGGCGCTGCGGCTGGGCCTCCTGATCGTGCCTGTACTCAGCGACGGAGCGAAAATGCCCACCGAGGCTGAGCTGCCGCGAGACCTGAGCCGACTGCCACAAATTCAGGCGTTCCCGGTGTGGCCCACGCCAGACCTTGACGCCTACGTGAGCAGGCTATGCCAGCAGATCAATGCCAAGCTGGCGTGGAGATCCGCCAGCGCTCCGCTGACGACGCTCTCCATCGCCAGCGCCCTCGCGTGGATATTCAACCAGCTCCTCGTCGCGATTGCGCTCGCAGGCGCCTCGCCTCCCGATCCGCTGCTGCAGGGGATCGTGGCGATCCTGTTTGTGCTTGGAGCGCTGACGCTGCTCGCC
>JAICVT010000405.1 GCA_025935235.1 Ktedonobacterales bacterium
GGATGCTTCAGCCTGCGCCTCGCTGGGCGTCTCGACGGGATCATCAACCTCATGCTGGTCGCTTGTTGTGGCGTCATCGCTCATATGGCCGCATCCTCCTCGATGGCATGGATGTCTTGTGTCTGGCAGGCGCACACGGCAGCGATGCCAGCGCGCGCCGTCTCAGCGTAGCACGCCGCCAGCCCAGCCGCCAATCACGGGGACAAGCGAGCGCGCGGCCAAACTGTGACGCCCGCCACTGTCGTCGCTGAGCCGGGAGTGGTATGTTTAAGATGAGCGTTGAGCGATAGCGCCAGTCCGCTGCCGCTCGAAGCTGAGCAAAGCTGAGATGGCCCTGAGAGTCGCTCAGGCCAGTGCAACCCCGACCTGCGGCAGCGCGTACATGCGTGTGAAACGGTGATCGCGCCGCAGACAGGTGAAAGCGCGCTCAACGTCGTCAGCGGCGACCCGAGAGGGGTGGGCGTCGCTGGCGCTTGCATATAAAGGAGGCGCCGGGTGGGGTACGATGGGGCCACAGCACTGAACCCGGGGAAGATACTCGCTCGCTCCGCGCCGCGGAGTCGAACGGAAGGCGCTAGCGCCATTCACAACCCAGATCTCTCCGAAGATACCGCTCTGGTGCGCCGCGCGCTGTCGGGCGACCAGGAGGCCTTCGCCACAATCGTGGAAAAATACAAAGACCCGGTCTTCAACGTCGCGTATCGCATGCTCGGTAATCCCACCGAGGCCGAAGACGTGGCGCAGGAGACCTTTGTGCGCGCATACACCCAACTGCGCACCTATCAGGAGGGGCGGCGGTTCAGCACCTGGCTGCTCTCCATCGCCTCACACCTCTCCATTGACCAGCTACGCCGACGCCGGTTCCTCGCGTTACCGCTGGAGAACGCTCCCTTCCTCGAATGGATCGCCGATCTGGGCGCGGGGCCGGAACAGGCCGCGCTCCAGCTCGAGGCCTCCGACGAGATGCAGAAGGTGCTGAGCGTGCTTCCTCCCAAGTACCGCACGGTGCTTGTCCTGCGCTATTGGTACGATCTCTCATACGAAGAGATCGCCGAGATGCTTGGGCTGACCTCCGCTCTCGTCAAGGCGCGCCTGCACCGCGCACGTGAGCTGGTGGCCCGCACACTCAAAGCCCAGGGACTGGACATGACACTTGCCAGCGAGGATACCCATGAGCCGGATCATAAGCCCGCGGCGGGCGGCGGCGCGTAGGCGCGGCCTCGCGCCAGCCGGGCTTGTCGCGGGCGGCCTCGGCGCTGGCTTCCCCTTCGAGATGCGCCCCGCGAGCGGGGTAGAGATCTCGCGCGACTCGTGGGCTATGTCCTTAGCCATGTCGCAGGCGCAGCCGTCTCCGCCGCGCTTCAGCCAGCATCCCAGCCCCGCGCGGGCCTCCGCTGACTTCACCGCACAGGTCATGGCGCGACTGTCTACGCCTCCGCCTGAGCCCGATCCGCGTGAATCGCGCACGCGGACGATGCGCGCGCACGTGCGTCGGCTGGCGGGCGTCTATCTCTCGCTGGTGCTGGTGGGCGGAGTCGGGGTGGCGCTGCTGGCCGTGCTGGCGCCGTGGGCGCTGGTGGGGCTGGCGGCGGCGATCGTGAGCCTGGCGCTGGTCGCGCTGGCCTTCGCCGCCTTCATCGGTCGCCTCACGGGCGGCGCGATTAGCGGCTTCGGCGTGGCGTATCTCGCGATGCTGGCGACGCTCTCCTCGTCACTGCTGCTGCTGGCGCGGCGCTTCGGGCGGCGTCCCTCGCACAGCGCCAGCGCCGCCGATAAACGGTTGCTCCGACCATGACACTGCTCACTCCACTCGACGATCCCACCGCCTCCAGCCCGGCGACGCCTGAGCCAGAGCGGCTCTCCGAGCGCACTCCATCCGCTCGCCCGCTCGCCCGCTCGCGCCGCTCGCTCTCAGCGCTGATCGCCGTCTCTGGCCTGCTGCTGTGGGCCGCGCTGACGGCACCGCGCCTGGTAGCCTTCATGCCTCAGACGGCGGGCGTCCCATCGGCCATCACAACCTGGATCGGCGCCGCGCTGGCGAATGGCGGCAGCCAGGCGACGCCAGGGCTGGCGCTGGGCCACTCGCGCGCGCCGCTGGCATGCTCCAGCAGCAGCGCCAGCGCCTTTGGCTCGAATCTGGTGGTGCCGCGAGGCGCCTGGGTCTGCGGCGACGCGCTGGTGATGGGCGGCAATCTGGATGTGCGCGGGCGGGTGCAGGGATCGGCGCAGGCCATCGGCGGCAACGTAACCATCTCTGGCGAGGTGGATGGCGATGTGACGGCGGTCGGCGGTAACATCACCGTTGAATCCGGCGCGCTGACGCGCGGCAAGCTCGACGCCATCGGCGGGCATGTGATCGTGAAGAACGGCGTCAATGCGCAGGTCACCACAAACACCCTGGAGCAGAACTGGAGTCCAGATCAGGGCGGCCCGTGGGCCTGGCGCGACATTCCGCCCGCCGCTAGCTCCTTCTGGCTGGGGTTGCTCTTCTGGGTCAGCGCCGCCGTTGGGCTGTGCGCCTTCGTGCCAGAGGCGGTCGGGCATGTGCGCTACACCGTGGCGCGGCGCTTCCTGCTGAGTGGCGTCTCAGGCGCGGTGGTCGCGCTGGTGGGGGTGGTCCTGGGCGCGGCGCTCTTCGTGACCTGCATCGGCATCCCCGTGACGCTGCTGATCGCGCTGACGCTGTGGGTCGCGTGGGTGGTCGGCACGGTGGCGTTCGCCAGCTGGCTGGGCGCCTCGCTGCTGCGCGGGCTGCGGCACAACGCCGAGCCGTCGCTGCTCGTCTCGTCGCTGCTGGGCGTCCTCATCCTCTGCCTGCTCAAGTCCGCCCCAGTCGTCGGGGTTGTCGTCTCGGTGCTGGTCGGCTGCGTGGGGCTAGGCGCCGCCGGGCTGACGCTGCTCTCGGCGCGCCGCGTCTCTTATGCGCACCTGCGCTGGTAGCGTTGGCGCTCGCTCCCTTCTCCCGTGGCGGGTGTGATACGCTACCTCACGCAGACATCCTGCACACAGGCGCCAGCGGAGAAACAGCATGTCCAGCCCGTCCAGTCACGCATCCTTACAGCCATCCCCTCGTTCATCCTCACAGCCGTCGCGGCGGGCGCTCATGGCGGAGCGAACGTGGTATGAAGGCCGATTCCAGCGTGATCTGGCGGTTGTCATCAGCGAGGGACGCATCGAGCGCGTCGCCCCACTCCACGATCTCGATCCGGCGCTGCCCGTCGAGCGCTTCCCGCGCCGCCTGCTGCTGCCCGGCACGATCGATGCGCACAACCACTCCTTCCAGTCGCTGTTGCGCGGCGTCGCCGACGACTGCGACTTCTTCACCTGGCGCGACCGCGCGCTCTATGGCTACACCCCGCGCATGACCGAGGAGGTCATCTACCACGGCGCGCGCTTCGCCTTCGCCGAGATGCTGCGCGCGGGCGTCACCACCGTCTGCGACTTCTTCTACATTCATAGCGGCGGTAATCAGAATGACCACGCCGTGATCCGCGCCGCGCGCGATGTCGGCATCCGCATCGCGCTGGCCCGCACGATGTACGACTGGACCGGCGCGCCGCCGCAGTATCAGGAGACGATTGACGAGGCGGTCGGGCGCACGCGCGAGCTGTGGCAGGAGTATCGCGGCGCGCCCGATGTAACGGTGCTGCCCGCCCCGCACTCGCCACACGCCGCCAGCCCGGCGATGATCGTCGCTGGCTCGAAACTGGCCGAAGAGCTGGGTGTGCGCTTCCACATGCACGTCGCTGAGGGACGCTATGAGCGTGACCAGATTCTTAAA
>JAICVT010000576.1 GCA_025935235.1 Ktedonobacterales bacterium
CCGTGGGTCAGCCTGACGGCGGCGGCGATGCTGACGGAGCGCATCGAGCTTGGCACGATGCTGACGCCCGTCTCGCGCTACCGTCCCTGGTCGCTGGCAGCGCAGACCGCCACGCTTGACGATCTTTCTGGCGGGCGGGTGATCCTGGCCGTTGGGCTGGGCGCGCTCGACACGGGATTCGCCGAGTTTGGCGAAGAGACTGACCGCAAGGCGCGCGCGGAGCTGATGGACGAGGGGCTGGCGATCATCGAGGGGCTGTGGCGCGGCCAGCCATACAATTTCGATGGCAAGCACTACCACGTGCGCGAGCTGACCTTCGCGCCGCCGCCCATGCCTGTGCGCAAGCCGCGCATCCCCGTCTGGGTGGTCGGCGCGTGGCCGCGCCCGAAGTCAATGGATCGCGTGGCGCGCTGGGATGGCCTGCTGCCCGATAAGATCGGCGCGGATGGCAAGAGGGAAGACTACACCCCCGACGATCTGCGCGCGATGGCCGCCTATCTGGCCGAGCGTCGCCCAGCGGACGCCGCGCCGATAGACATCATCGTGGAGGGTGAGACGCCGGGCGATGAAGCGGCCGCCGCGCAAGCGATCATCCAGCCGTTGCGCGAGGCGGGCGCGACGTGGTGGCTGGAGGCGCGCTGGGGCGATGGCCGCGACGCCGAAGCCCAGGAGCGCCTGCGCCAGGGTCCGCCGCGCGGCGAATAGTCGCTCCGTGGCGCCCCCTCTCCCGCACAGCTTGGGAGAGGGAATGAGGGCGCAACTCTGCCACATTTGAGCGAGTTGGCGCAAGGTTCTCATATGGCCGTAACAAATGTCGTATTGTGGCGTTTCTCTCTATGAGTCGGGCGAGTCATGGACTCCTCCACCCAATAGAGGAAGCACTCCCTGCGGTCCTATCGCCGCGAGCGTTGTCCCCATGGCGCGCGTGGCCTCGCACGACTTTCAGCTTGCCACCAGCACGCGTTGAGCGCGTTGACGGCGAGGAAGGGCGAGTTGGCAGCTCGTCCTTTTCTTTTGCCCTTTTGCTTTCCTTGTGCTTTCCTTCTGCTTGTCCGATCTCCGGCGCCCACCCCACGATCAGCGCGCCGCATCCCGCCCACTCGGCCCACCTGTGGCGCCGCGCGGTGGTCTATGCTATAACCGCTCAGGCGTGGATTGATGCTTCAGTGAAAGGTGAGCCAGGTGAGCGAGGATTCTGTAACAGCAGGCGCCGACCAGCGGCGCATCGTGGCGATTGGCGGCTGCTCGATGCTGGAGCCGCAGCCCGATCTGCCGCTCTTTCGCTACCTGGTCAGCCTGACGGGCAAAGCGCGCCCAGAGGTCTGCTTCATCCCGACCGCCAGCGGCGAGAACCGCGACTACATCATCCAGTTTTACCAGCGCTTCGGCGAGCTAGGCTGCGCGACGCGCCACCTGACCTTCTTCAATCCGCCGGTGGCCGATCTGCGCGCGTACCTGCTGGCCTGCGACCTGATCTTCGTCGGCGGCGGCAACACCAAGAGCATGCTGGGCCTCTGGCGCGAGTGGGGCGTGGACACGATGCTGCGCGAGGCGTGGGAGCGTGGCATTGTGTTGTCGGGGACAAGCGCGGGGATGATCTGTTGGTTCGAGCAGGGCATCACCGATAGCATCCCAGGGCCGCTGACGCCGCTGCCGTGCCTGGGCTTTTTGCCGGGCAGCGCCTGCCCACACTATGACGGCGAGCCAGAGCGCCGCCCCACCTTCGATCGCCTGCTGCGCGAGGGCGCGATTGGCCCCGGCTATGCCGCCGAGGACCACGCGGCGCTCGTCTTTGAGGGCCAGCGGCTGGCGCGCGTGGTGGCGACCACCCCCAC
>JAICVT010000605.1 GCA_025935235.1 Ktedonobacterales bacterium
GACCTTGGGGGCGAGGTCCATCGCCTGCTTGCGGACCGGCTGCCACTCGGCGTCAGGCCAGCCGCAGAACTTGAACAGGGCGTCCATGCGGCCGATGCCGCCGGCCAGAGCCATGGCCCCAAGCTGCGGATCGTGCTGGCCTGAATTGTCGAGGTCGAAATCCCCGATGCCGGCGGTGTCCTGGGCCAGCGAGACCGCGCCTGGCGCGGCCGAGACCGCGAGCGCCGCGGCAAGCGTGAGACCATGCAATCTCGTCGAGCCCATGTGCCGTCTCCGGTTTCGCGCACCGTCGGTCCGCCCCCTGCCTGCGTCAAGCCGGCGCACCGGTATCGCCGAGCGCCGCCGCCGTCTTGCGGCCAAGCTCGTCCGCCCCATCTCTGACCGGGGAGAGGGCCTGATGCTGTTCATCCTCGGTTGCGTGGTGATCGCCCTGATGCGCTGGGCGCCGCAGAGCGCGGTGGGCCTGGGCTTGCGGCGGGTGCTGGCGGACGCGCCGCTGCGGCTCATCGAACGGCTCGGCCGCACCAACCTCGCGCTCATGCTGGTCCTCGTCGGGATCGCCGCGGCGCTGCTCATCTGGGGAAAGGCCGAAGGCGCATTCCTGGGCCTCCAGACGATCCCCGAAGGATTCGCCTGGATCGCGGCCTTTGACGTCGGGACCTGGGTCGACCTGATCGTGGTCGGGTGGATCCTGGGTTTTAGCGTGCGCCTGAAGACGGTGCGGGTGGGGACCGGCTTCTTGATCCGGCGCTTGCGCTCGGTGCTGAGCCGAGCCCGATCCAGACCACGGGCCAGGACGCCTCAATACCGGCGCCGGCACACGGAGGCGAAGTCCGACAACGACGATGGGCCGGGGTGGGCGGAGCGCTTCGCGGCCTGATGCTACTGACATCGCGCTGGCGACGGATGGGCTATGGTGCGAGGCATGAATGTCCGCGTTCTGCCGCACGCCGCCGCCGTCGCCCTCGCTGGCTGCGCAAGCGCCCCGCATAGCGAGCACTTCACCCTCTCAACCACCGAGACCATGGAGGCGTACCTCATGGGCTGCGCCTACCCCGGGGCCACGAACAGCGCGGGAGCTGCCCTGCATGAAATGGTTGTCTGCGCGACCCCCCAAGGCATCTCGACCGCCGAATGCCTGCGACGCAGCGGCACGCTCACCCGCTGTCATTGGGCCGTGAAGCACTCTTCGGTGGGGTCTTGGAAGGACGAGTGGGGCAATCTCGAGACCTTCGGTGGGGCTCGGATGCTGATAGAGGACGGGCGCCCATGACCGCGTCGAAACGTTCCGCTGTGCAGGCGGAGGCGCGGTGCGTCTGCGGCGCGGTGCGGCTAGAGATCGACGTGCCCGCGGTCTGGGCCTGGCACGACCACTCGGAGGCGAGCCGCCGGGCGCAGGGCTGCGCCTACGCCACCTATGTGGGCAGCTGGAAGAGCCGCTTCCGCATGCTCGCGGGCGAAGAGCTCCTGACCCGCTACGAGGACGCCGAGCGCAAGACCGTGCGCAGTTTCTGCGCCCGCTGCGGCACGCCGATGCTCTACGAGCGCGCCCGCGCGCCGAAGATCGTCAACATCCCGCGCGCCCTGTTCCGCACCCGAACGGGGCGC
>JAICVT010000506.1 GCA_025935235.1 Ktedonobacterales bacterium
CGAGCGCACGTACTTGCCAGGCGACGCGAGCGCATGTTGAATCGCCGCCGCAAGCTGGTTGTCCTGGTCGCCGATGGTCTCGCGGCAGTGCTGCTTGAGGAGGCTTGCGAGTCGGGTTCGCTCGTCGGCAAGAGGCGAGAACAGTCCCGCTGCATCCTTGATGGCAACCATGCGATCTCCTTCCCGAACACTAGGAGTCTCGCAGCGCCTCAACCTGCTGGCGCGGGAATCGATCGCGTCGGCTACCAGACGAGCATGTCAGGTTCGGTTCAAGCGCGCCTGTGAGCGCTCCATCCTTGTCGGCCCTTTGTCGGCGCCACGGTCATGAGCGCCAGCCTTCTGTGGCGGAGTCGCAAGAATCAGTCCACACAGCACACTTGTGTGCCATCAGGCGCCCACATGCGTCGCGGGCGACCTCTCCCCCTGCCCCCTCCCCTTCAGGGAGGGGAACTCGCGGCAGGAGGGCGGCGCAGGCGAGGCGGGCCGACGAGGCGGGCTGACGAGGCAGGGAGAGCATCCATGCTTGTTCGCGCTGGTCTCGCGCTGACGGGAGGATAGCACTACATGGCGCTCAGGCGGGAAGCGGGCGGCTGTGCTTCGTCGTCGAAGTCGAGCAGCGTGTCGGAGCGCAGACCCAGCCGCAGCGTCTCCAGCCCGATCAGGTCGGCGGGCGCGATGTTCGCCAGATTCACATTGGCGCCGACACGGCGGATGAAATAGACCTGCTGGTCTTTGCGCGGCGCCTCGAAGACGAGACGCGCGGTGTCCAGCCCGGAGGCCAGCATTTCCTCGATCAGCCCATAGCGCACCTCGCCGTCGGGGCGGAAGATGCCACTGGAGCCGCTCTCGCGCGCTTCGGTGATGACGCGCTCGGCGCCTGCCGCCAGGTCTTCGTTGATATACTCGATCCACTGGCTGGGGTGCAGCTTGAGCGAGCGTTCGCTGTCCTTGTAGCCCACTTCGCTGAGGACATGGAAGTCGCGAGCGAAGCGTGCGATGTAGGTGGCCTTCTCGTGGTTAGTCATCGCGATGGTGCCGTTCGAGATCTCGACGTAGCGGCAGCCCCAGCGCTGGCAATAGTCACGATAGGCGTCCACCTGCCCCTGCGCCACGAACTTTTCGAAGAGCGTGCCGCCGAAGTAGTAGCCAATGCCGCGCTCGCGCAGGCAGGCGATCTTGCGGTCGAGCGTGTCGGTGACGACCGAGGTGCCCCAGCCAAACTTGACGATATCTATCAGCTGGCTGGCGCCATCAACCACATCCTCAAAGTAGCGCGGAGGGATGCCGTTGTCTATCATCAGCGTCAGACCGCTGGCTCGCGGCTTGGCGGCGCGCTGCGGCAGCGTAAGCATGTGGGTATTCATGGATGGCTACTCCTCTCCCTCGATGGAGGCGCGGTGTCAGGCTGGCGCGCGTTGCGCGAACAGCCAGGCGAGAAAGGTCGTGTTGCTGTAGACCGTCGTCCAGATGACATGTTTCGCCCCTGGAATCTCAGTCAGTCGCGGGTGTCCGCCAGCGGCGGTGATGGCGGTAATCATGTCGCGCGAGGCGGCCACCGGCAGGGTGGTATCGTCCGCGCCATGAAACGCCCAGATGGGCATGTTCGTGAGGACGCTGGCCATTGAAGGGTCGCCACCACCAGAGACCGGCGCGGCGGCGGCGAACTCGTCTGGCCAGCGCTCGATAGCATCCCACACGCCGAAGCCGCCCATCGAGATGCCAGTGATGTAGACCCGCTGGGTGTCGACCGATGCCGCGTATTGGGCGAGCGTGGCTTGCAGGATCTCATGGGCGAGCGTGAGCGAGGTGGCGGGCGTGTTAGACAGGTTGTAGCTGGTCACATGTGGCGGCACATCCACCCAGCGGTTCGGGGTGAGCGCCTGTGGCACGATGATAAAGCTGGGCCAGGCGGCCTGCACTTTGCTGGAACTCCACAGGTTGACGTAGGGATCGTCCAGAATGCGGTCGCGGTTCTGCTCAGGAGTGGAGGACACCCTGGCGGACTCGCCGATGCCATGCAGCAGCAGCACGACCGGGAAGCGCGTCGCCATACCAGCGGTCGCCTCGGCGCTGACGGCGGGCGGGATGTACAGGTAGTAGACCATCGAGGCGCCGCTGGGATCGACATACTCGCGCGTCACGAATCCCCTGGTTGTGGCTGGCGTGGCGGTGAAGATGCTCTGGTGTCGAGCGTTCTGGCCATATTGAGCGCCTGGCTCGGCGGAGACGGTCGCGCTAGCGCTTTTGGCGCGGCGCGAGCCTCGTTCGAGCTGGGCGCTACCGCTCAGCACAGAGATCATCAGCGCCGCGCTGGTGGCGATGCAGACGGAGACCAGAACGCTCCGTCGCGTCGGCCTGAACGCGCCGTTTGTCCGTACCCATCGCATCAGTCGTCGCATCACTCGTCGCATGGCGCCTGCTCACTCGTTCGATCCATATCAATGCGCTGCGGCGGGATGTCGGCGATCAGCGTTGCATCCACCGCTGCGAGACTGGTGCAACCAGCCAGTCGCAGCGCCAGCGTCAACTCGTCGCGCAGGATTCCCAGCGTATCGC
>JAICVT010000366.1 GCA_025935235.1 Ktedonobacterales bacterium
CGATCCTCCGTCGCGCCATAGACCACCTCCTGCTTGATGAGATGGTCTACTGGCATCACTGGGAAGGCTCAACTGGCAAATTCTTGTGAACACCTATCTGGCAAATTACCATGAACATTGACACGCGCGAGCGGGTCTACCTCTTCTGGCGCAACTTCGCCGCGCACTGACAGTCGGCGCATTTCAGGCGCGCGACAGGGCGCGATCGTGCGCGGTTATGGTGATCGCGAAGAGCCCAATGAAGGCGAGCGCTGACCCGATCAGCGCCAGTGGGAGGCCGGGACCCGCGCTGGAATCAGGAAAGGGGGCGCCAATCTCAAGCATGAATGGAAGCGCCAGCCAGACGAAGAGTCCGAACAGGCTACACTCCACCGCGCCAGCCATCAGCGATCCCGCAAGGCGCGACACCCCGTAGCTACCCTGCTCGGCTCCTCGCACGATGGGGATGGCGAGACCCGCGATAGCTAGCGTGGCGCTCAGGTAGAGGATGCACATCACGACAAGCGGCAGAGGGCGAACAATGGTCGGCGTGTTGAAGATGGCTCCCCAGATCATGGCGCCAGGGCTGAACTCCTGCTGAGCAGGCAAGCCGAACGTCGCGTCCGTGAGGTTGAGCCACGGAGCGAAGATCGCGCCTACCAGGCACACAGCGCCCACGAACAGCGCAACATAGCGCATCCTGAAATACGACATCGCTCCTCCGACTCGCAGTGCCTTTGGCGAGTGCGACGAGAAGCGTTCGTCCAAACGTCTTCAAGGCTGCACAGACCGCAGAAAACTTCGAACCTCGGTGGTGAAGCGCTCGGCTGCCTCGACATTGCACTGATGCCCAGCGCCACGCAATATCACCAACCTCGCTGTTGGAATCCTGGCATGGAGATCCTCAGCAACCTGCGCGGGAATACGCTGGTCCGCATCGCCGTAGAGCAGCAGTGTGGGTACCTGGATAAGCGGCAGGATGTCACGCAGATCGGCTTCGGCAAATGCGTGTACTATTGCTCGAACCCCAGCGGGATGAAACGCTGACATGATTGCCGCCATTTCCTCGATCATTTCCTGCGGCGCCGCCTCTGTAAAGAGGCTCGCGCTCCATGCGGGTATCCACTGTTCGAGCGGCAGGTCAACTTCCCGCACGATCTGCGTCAGACGGTCTTCGACCTCCTCTGCAGGCAGGGAGCCAGCCCAGCCCGCGTAGGCCGATGCCAGCGCCAGCGTGCGCGGAACCGTCGGATAGCGACGATAGAACTCGAGCGCCAGTCCGCCTCCAAACGACAGCCCAAGCATATGGGGATGTTCCAGGCCGAGCGCATCAATGAATGCCGCGAGGCAGTCCGCGTACGCAGGCAGGCGAAACGTCTCGGGGGGATCCGCTGACTGGCCGCAGCCCGGCGCGTCCCACGCCACGACGGTGAACTCGTTGGCGAGCGCATCGAACTGCCGACGCCACTCCCGACAGTCGCTGAGGCCGCCATGCAGGAGAACCAGCGGCGGCCCTTCGCCTGCCCGTTGATAGGCAATCCGCAGCCCCGCGACCACCATCTGCTCCATGCATCATCTCCCGCGTCGCCACCGCGCGCCTGAGACGGATTATACACGGAGACGAAGAGAGCCAGAGCGTTCGCCGGGAGGAAAGGTCACTACTCATCGTCGCTATTGTCGCTTGTCGGGGTGGACTGTATCCACGGACTACTACTGGCAAACAGGTCAGCCAGCCCACCCCGACTCAAAAAGGGCGTTGGACCGGCGGATCCTCGAACTGCGCGCGCGTAGCGATCTCGGCGTCCACCTCGGCCTTCGGGCGGCCATACATCACCCGCGACCACTCGCGCACTTCCTCGAAGCGCGCCTGATCGAAGGGCAGGCCGAGCGGCTCAGTCTCCAGCGTGAAGACCGGCGTCTGCTGGCCATCCGAGAGCAGGCGGGCATAGGCGGTGAAGCGCGGCAGGTCCATCAGGTGCTGCGCGGCCACTGGCGACGGCTCCAGCGCCTGCTCGATGGCGCGCCCATCGGCGGCGCCCGTGCGGAAGGAGACGATGCTGCCGGCGTTGCCGATCACCGCGTCGCGCACATCCTGGCTGAGCTGGCCGATATGTTGGTTGGCCAGCACCAGCGCCATCTTGTATTTGCGCGTCTCGCTCAGCATGCTGGCCAGCGCATTCGAGGCATAGTTCTGGAATTCATCAATCGAGAGCGTCACCGGGCGGCGCTCGGCCTCCGGCACATTGGCGCGCGAGAGCGCCGCGTGCAGGATCATCGGCAGCAGATTGTAGCCGATGAAGTTGGCGTTGGCGGAGCCGAGCTTGCCCTTGCCCAGGCTGATCAGCACGATCTTGCCCTCATCCATCGCGTGGCGGAAGTTGAACGCGCTCTTGCTCTGTCCCAGAATGCGCCGCATCGTCTGATCCACGGTGAAGTGTGAAAACTTGGAAACAAGCCAGTCCAGAACTTCCGAGCGGTGATAGTCGTTGGTGTGGCTTATCTGGTCCGTCCAGTAGCGCTTGACCATCGGATCAGTGACGTACTTCAGGATGGTCTTGACGAACTTATCGTCCTGAAAGGCGCGCACCACCTCAACCAGCGTGCCGCCGGGCATATACATGACGGTCAACATCACGTTGCGCGCGCCATGCTCAAAACGTGGTCCGACGACGGCGAGGTCATGTGGATCGTACATTTGTTTCAATATGTCAATAAACGAGCTGACGATCAGGGCGCGCTCCTCGTCGGTCTCGCACTCCAGCAGATTCAGCCCGACGGGATACTCCGTATCCGCCGGGTCGAAGAGGATCACATCCTCGATGCGCTCCCTGGGGATGCGGCCAGCCAGGTCGCGCACCAGATCGCCGTGCGGATCAATCACGATCACCCCGCGCCCGTCGTAGATGTCTTGCAGCGCCATCTGCTCGATCAACGTGGTCTTGCCGACGCCCGTCTTGCCGAGCAGCCAGAGATGCTGGCTGCGGCTCTCCAGGCTCAGCCGCACGGCCAGCTCGCGGTCGCGGATGCGGTTGACGCCCAGCCGGATGGATGGGCCGGTGATGTGCGCGCGATAGGCCAGCGGCAGCGCCGAGCCGCGCTCGGGTAGCCAGGTGGGCAGCGTGGGCAGCGCCAGCATGCTGGCGGCCTCGCGCAGATCGGCCAGATCGGCGTAGGCGTTGGCCTGGCCCTCTTCGGCGGTCGAGCCCCACGGGCGATGCTGGAGCATCACCAGGTTGCGCTCGGCGATGTCGAACGGGCTATGCTGCTCATCCTTCATGCGAGCGGTGCGCGGGCGCTCGCAGAGCGCCCCACCGGCGATCGGCAGCTCGGGATGTGCGAAGGCGCCCAGCGCGGTCGCCTCGCCGGGGCCGGCGATCTCGCTCGCCACCCGCGAGACCAGCGCGCCTGAGAGCCGCCCGGCGCCCGCCAGCTGCGCCCGCACACGAAACGCGCGCATCCGCAGCGCCGCGTGGCGCACCGCCACCACCTTGCGCTGCGACAGCTCGGTATAGGCTGAGACAATCGCCTCGGTCTCGTTGACGATGTTGTCGGCGCTCTGCGCGCGCTCCTCCATGCGCTCCTGCTGGCCGTCGCGCATCGAGCCGGTCATGGAATACGGCTCGTAGCGCTCCGGGAAGAGCGGGCCGTCCTCAAGCTCCTCTGGCGCGAAGCAGATCGAGAGCAGCGAGGGCGTCTGGTGGCGCTGCATCTCATCCACCAGCGCCTCGATCATCGGCGCTCCCTGGAAGGGGAGAGGCAAGGGAGCGTCCCACAGGCGCGCGGGCCGCCGCCGAAACTCGATGGTATCGGCCAGCTTGAAGGGGCGCAGCGCGCGGGTCAGCAGCGCTGGCTCGGTCACGGGAGCGAAGCGAAACGATGGCAGACTGCCGTGCAGCGTGTCGCTGAAGTCGGCGGCAAAGGCTCGCACCTGGGGCAGCAGGTCGGCGGGCGAAGCGGCCCACGCGGAGTAACGATTGATCAGCAGCACTTCGATGCGCGGCTCAGCGGCGTCGCGCTCCAGCTCTGGCTCGACGATCACACGCAGCTCGAAGGCCATCGTGGCGCCGGGGGTCGCGCCACACAGCATGGGATAGCGGCCCAGGAACATCGTCTGGGCGTCGAGACGCTCTTGCAGCGTCATCGAGGCCTGCGATTGGAGGCGAAACGCGAAGAAAGCGTGCAG
>JAICVT010000299.1 GCA_025935235.1 Ktedonobacterales bacterium
GCCTGCTCGATTACGTCGAGCGCGCCAATGAGGGCGATGCCTTTAACAGCGCCCCCCTCGAACACGCCATCCAGCCGCATGTGTGGGTTTAGCTGGTCCGTCTGGTTCGCCACGGCCGTCTCCGTTCAACTCAGCGCAATCTCCGTGCGCTGTCGGGGCTAACCTCCCCTGAACAGTTATCCGCGCCAGTGCTCCATTGGCCAAACTGAAACGCTTCCACGGCGCTCCGCAGCGCACTCCGCAGACCAGCTCACGGCGCTCCTCATCGCTAGTTGCGCCAACCGGCCGCCGGTGTGTCCTTCGTGAGCAGCGCATTGGGATATCGCTCTGCCCATCACTGGGCCGTTGATATCACACAAAACGAAGTAAGAGTGAGATTGTTAGGAGTTGACCTGAGAGTAGCTACACTATGAGTCCGCGTCGTCACCTGCAAAGGAGCCGAACCTGGTGGAGGCTGTGCCAGGCGCCGGGATAGACGCCATGACGATGGCGGAAATGGCATGCGACGGCGGTGGCGCTCAAGCAGAAGGACCGCCGTGAGCTTATCCCAAACATCCGAAACATCCGAGGCGGCGCCCAGCGTCTGTCTACCGGAACACCAGCCTATGGCCGCACGACGCCGATGTAGTTGGGCGCGCCATCGGCGGTGAACCACAGCGCGCCATCACCGCCGACCGCCAGGCCAAACGGCACGCTCGAGGGCATGGCGAGCTGGTAGAACTGGAATTGGCCTGACGCGGGGGTGTAGCGCATCAGCGCGTTCGCGCCGGTGCTGGTGAACCAGAGCGCGTCGCCGCGCGTCACGACATCATAGAGCGTCGCCGGATTGCCCAGCGTGTGCGGCGCGCTGACCATCCTGATCTGCCCGCTTTGGGGATCAATGCGCCCAAACTGGTCAGAGAGCAGCTCAGTGAACCAGACCGCGCCATCCGGCCCGACCGTCATCGAGTAGATCTGCGCCTTGGGGTCGCCGACGTTGTAGGTGTTGACATTGCCGGTCGCGGGGTCGAGTCTGCCGACCTGTCCGCCGCTCAGATTGCCATACCAGACTGCGCCATCTGGCGTGATGGCCAGCGCGTAGGGATAGGCGGGCGCTGAGCCGTTGGCCGCTGGCAGCGGGAAGGTGGTGATGGCGCTGGTCGCGGGATCGAGCCGCCCCAGCGCGCCGCCCGTCACTTCGGTGAACCAGAGATTGCCCTGGCTATCCATCGCCAGCGCCTCTGGTCCGGCGTCATTGCCGTTCACCTTGCCCAGCGGATAGGTCTTGAAGGCCTGCGTGTTGGGATCGAAGCGCCCGATGTAGTTGGCCGCCTCCTCGGTGAACCAGATAGTACCCTGCTGATCCACGACCTCTTCCATGATGTTGAACTGGCCATTCGGCGGCGTCCACGCCTGCGCCTTGCCCGTGCGCGGATCGAGCACGGCCAGCTTGTTCTGGCCCATCTCGCCGACCCACACGCGCCCCTGCTGATCAATCGCCGGATTCATCAGCGCCGGATTCGGCCCCGGCAGGTGATAGACCTTTTCGTGCGCGGCGACGGCCCCTTGCGGCAGGTTGGCCTGCGCGGCGGGGCGCTGGGTCTGCGTGGTCGCGCGGGGCGGCGCGCTCATGGCGTTGGCGACGCCCTGCAAGCCGACGACCGAGACGACGCCGATGACCAGCACGATCAGCATGAACCAGGCGTCGCCCTCGCGCCCCCGCAGCCAGTCGGGCAGGCGTTTGCGGCTCGCTACAATCGAATCCCGTATTCTGCCCATCGCTGCGTCACCTGTGCCTTGATCTCGTCGCTCATCTCGATGTCGGGCGGCCATGCGCGTGGGTGCCCCTCTTCCGGCAGCTTGCGGGTGGCGTCCAGCCCCATCTTCCAGCCAAACTTCTCATAGGGCGAGGAGTGGTCCAGCGCGTCCAGCGGGCCATCCATCAGCAGCGTATCGCGCTTGGGGTCCACGTTGTTGCCGACGCGGAACAGCACCTCGCGCAGATTCTGCACGTTGACGTCCTCATCCACCACGATGATGAACTTGGAGAGCATCATCAGCATCATGCCCCAGATGCCCGCCATCACCTTTTTGGCGTGGCCGGGGTAGCGCTTGCGAATCGAGACGATCACGACGTTGTGGAAGCCGCCCTCGACTGGCATATTGATGTCCACCACCTCCGGCAGCACGACGCGCAGCAACTGCAAGAAGAAGCGCTCAGTCGCCTTGCCGAGATAGGCGTCCTCCATCGGCGGCTTACCGACGATCGTGGTGGCGTAGATCGGGTTGCGGCGGTGCGTGATGGCGGTGATGTGCATGACCGGATACGGCTCGACCGGCGTGTAGTGGCCCGTGTGGTCGCCAAATGGCCCCTCAGGCCGCAGCTCGTCAGTATCCACATAGCCCTCGATCACGATCTCGGCCTGCGCGGGTACCTTCACGTCCACCGTCTTGCACTGCACGACATCCACGCCGCGATGCCGCAGGAAGCCCGCGAAGAGCAGCTCATCCACCCCTGGCGGCAGTGGCGCGCTGGCCGAGTAGACGCTGGCGGGGTCGGCGCCGATGACCACCGCGACCTCCATGCGCTTCTGATGCTGGCGCTCGGCATCGCGGAAGTGGGCCGCGCCGCCCTTGTGGATCTGCCAGTGCATGCCCACTGTGCGCTCGTCGTAGACCTGCACGCGATACATGCCGATGTTGCGCTTGCCCGTCTCGGGGTCTTTGGAGTGAACCATCGTCAGGGTGAGGTAGTGGCCGCCATCCAGCGGCCAGCACTTGAGGATGGGGATATTGGCCAGCGAGGGGTTCTCGGTGATGACGACCTCCTGGCAGGGCGCATGTGAGACGGTGTGCGGGCCGATGCGCGTCAGCTCCAGCAGCTCAGGGGCGAGTTTGGCCTTCTCCAGCAGCCCATCGGGTGGGCGATTCTGCACGATGTCGAGCCAGCGCTTGATGCGGTCGCCCAGCTCGTTCAGGCTCTTGACGCCGAGCGCCCACGACATGCGCTCCTCGCTGCCGAACATGTTGATCAGCACGGGCATGTCGTAGCCACGCACGTTCTCGAAGAGCAGCGCCGGGCCGCCCGCCTTGCTGACGCGATCAGTGATCTCGGTGATCTCCAGATCAGCCGAGACGGGCGCCGTGACGCGCTGGAGCTGCCCGCGCTGCTCCAAAAACGCTATGAATTCGCGCAGATCGTTGAACGCCATCCATCGCCATCCCGCTCAGGGGAGCGCATGCCCGAAAGCACGCCCCAACGCGACGCGCGCGCCAGGGAGCCAATGCTCTCTGGCCAGCGTCCTACAGATTATACGGGGCCGCGCTCAGCCCAGGTCAAGCGGCGTCCGGGCTGGCCACCCAAATCGCTGAGTCGCTCGTTCTACACAGCAGTGGCGCCGACGGGCAAGTTGAGAGGGAGATGCGCGTGCGGGTTGAGACGCTGACCCAGCCAGCGCAGGCGACGCGACCCAGCGAGGCCCCACGCATGATCCCGCTGTGGGCATTGTCGCTCTTCGCGGGCGCGCTGTGGGTGGCGGGGGCGTCGTTCAGCTCGCAGGATGTCAACGACTACCATTGCTATGCGCTGGCCTTCTGGCGCGGCGCGCGAGCGACCGCCAGCCTGGTAGATGGATCATGCTTGACGCCCGTCTCGCTTTTCTCCAGTCAGCCGTTTCATACCGTGCCGCTGGAGTATGGGCCGCTGGCGCTGCTGACGTTTCTGCCGCCGCTGCTGGTCCCCGCCGCATGGTACAACACGGCGTTCTTCATCGAGATGGCGCTGGTTGGCATGGCCATCGCCTGGCTGCTGGATGGCTTCGGGCCGCGCTGGGCGGGCCATGTCTGGCTGATCTATGGCCTGATCGGGAGCTGGATTCTGGTGGCGGGGCGCTTCGACGCGGCTCCGGCGGCGTGCGTGGTCGTGGCGCTGATCGCGGCGCGGCGTGGCAGGCTGACCTGGGCCTGGGTGGCGCTGGCGCTGGGCGTGTTGATGAAGCTCTATCCACTGGCGCTGCTACCGCTCTTCCTGATCGTCTCGTGGCGCGCGCGTGGACGCCAGCCGCTGTGGCACGGCCCGGCGGTCTTCGTCGCCGTCATTGGCGCGGTCGAAGCGTTGGTGGCGCTAATCGCGCCCGCCAGCCTGCTGACGCCTTTCATCTACATGAGCGCGCGCTGCGTGCAGGTTGAGTCGGTCGCCGCCACCTTCGCCTCGCTCTGGGCGCGCGTCGCAGGCGCCGAGCCAGCATTCCCCTACGCCTACAATTCGACGTGCGAGGTGACCGCCGCGATTGGGACGACACAGATGATCGCGCTGGGGCTGGGGGTGGTCGGTATCGCGCTGGCTCTCGCGCTCTTCTGGCGCGGGCGCATCAGCCTGGGGCTGGCCGCGCTGCTGACGCTGGCCGCGCTGCTGGTGGGCAGCAAGGTCCTCAGCCCGCAATACCTGATCTGGATCAGCCCGCTGATCGCGCTGGAGTTCGGCGCGGATATCGCCGCGTTGGTCGGCTGGAGCCTGGTGGGCGGGCTGACGACGGCCTGCTTCCCCTACGCCTATAATGGCTCCCTGACTGACGCTTTTGGACTTGACCCGCTTACACTGATTGAGTGGACGGCGGGCGCGCGCAATCTGCTCGCGCTGGCGCTGAGCGCCGTCGCCTACGGGCGCCAGCTCCTCCCGCGCGCGCCACGACCACCAATCGAGGTAGAGGCAGGAGCGACACCGTGAGTATGCCGCGCATCCGCTTCCCAATGGCCCCCATGCGCATCGTCGTCATCGGCGTTGGCGCGCTGCTGCTGACGTTGGCCTCGGTGCTCTCCGACTTCGTAGACTTTTCGCGCGGCTTCAATCCGCTGGCGCTGATCGAGGTGGTCTGCTTCGTCGCGGCGCTGCTGCTGCTCTTCGCGCTGGCGCTCGACCTCGCCCCTGGGCAGTCGCCGTGGCGGCGCTGGGAGGGCGCGCGCTGGCTGGGAGCGGCGCGCATCGTGGGAACCATCCTGCTGCTACTGTTGACGACGGTGACATTCCTGCTGCTGATCGGCTTTCTGAACACCGTCCTCTTCTCGCCGACCTCGCAGGCCTACTGGAACGATGTCATCTCATTCAGCTCGGCCAACGCGCAGGCCGTGCTGCATGGTCGCAACCCCTACACCGACGACGCCAATTTCCTGCCGACGCTAATCCGCTATCAGGGGGCGCCGCCGACGCCGATGCAGGGGCCGATCTTCGGCTACGGCTACAACTATCCGCTTCAGCCGCATGTCTTCGCGGTGGACAAAGCCTACCTGCGCGACCCCGCCGCCTACGCCGGGGCGTTTAATCCGGCGACGCTGCACAGCTATCCGGCGCTCTCGTTCCTGCTCTACATTCCCCTGGTGGCGGCCGGGCTGAACATCCTCTGGCTGCACTTGCTGGCCTACGCGGTGGTCTTCGCCTGGCTGGTCTCGCTCGCGCCCAAAGAGCAGCGCGGCTGGGTAGCGCTGGCGGCGGCGGCGGCGGTCTCGATCCCGCTGCGCACGCTGATGCTCGACAC
>JAICVT010000065.1 GCA_025935235.1 Ktedonobacterales bacterium
CGCGACCAGCGCCAGCGCCAGCAGGTCAGCCGCCACCAGCGCGGGCGCCGCATGGGTGAACGGCGTGATGAGCGCGTCGAGCCAGCTCAGCAGCAGCCCCTGATCAGCATTGCGCTGGCTGAGATATTCGCCGAGGAAGCCGCCAGAGCCAAGCCCCAGCGCCACGAACGGCGTGTAGCCGATGACGATAGCGCCCAGCGCCCCCGCCAGCAGCCCATAGTCGCGCCGCCGGATCAGCGCGACGACGAAGAGCAGCGGATAGAGCTTGGTCAGCGCCGCCAGCCCCAGCAGCGCGCCCGTCGCCAGCCGCGCGCCACGCCACTGCGCCGCGCTGATCAGGAGCGCCGCCAGCGTCCACAGGATCACCTCAGCATCCACATGCGCGTTGAGGGCGAATTCGATCACAGGGATTGGCGCCCACCAATAGAGGATGACGCGGCGCGGGTCGAGTCCGCGCTGGCGCAGGATGATGAGTGTGAGCAGGCAGGCTAGCGCATCGCAGACCTCGATCGCGCCCTTGAGCCCGAAGATGTTGAGGGGCGCGACGGCATAGGCCAGCAGGAACATCCCCTGCGCGGCGGGAGGATAGATCGTCGGCGCATTGCGGAAGCGGATGTTGGGCCAGATGGCGTGGTCGCGCAGCGCGGTCAGCGCGGGATCGAGCGGCGTGTGCGTGTAGGGGCTGAAGCCGTGAACGATCAGATGTGGATCCCAGGCATAGCGCCAGGCATCGGGCGAGAGCAGCGGCGGCGAGCCAAAGACCACCGCCCGCAGCGCCAGCCCGATCAGCAGGATCGCGCCCAACTCGACCCAGCGCCAGCCGCCGCGTGCGGGCCGCGTCCGCAGGATCAGCGCGCAGGCGATCAGATACAACGCCGTCATGCCGCTGAGCAACCAGCCAAAAGCGGGTGCGTCAGCGCCCGCTCGCGCCGCTGGCACAAAAGCGACAGTGAGCGGGAGCAGCGCGCCGCCCAACGCGAGCAGCGCCAGACAGCGCGCGAGTGGCCCGCGGTCGCCGGGCAGGTGTGTCGTCATCATGCCCTGCCCCCTGGCGTCTCTCGCAACACCCGCAACATCCGCCGCTCGCGCAGTGGGCGCGTGTACCATGCATAATCGGGGGCGTGACTGGCGCGCATCTCCGCCGAGGCCACTGGCAGCCGCAGCAGCGCGGCGCAGGCGCGCACCCCCGGCTGATATTCGACGGCGCGGCCAAGCTGGGTGAAGCGCAGCCCGCGCAGCCGCAGCGCACGCAGGTAGCGCTCCTCACAAACGGTGTACCAGTCAGTGCGGCCCTGCTCCAGCGCCCACAGCGCGATAGCCCGCGCCAGATGCTCTACCACGGTGCGCCCCTCGACACAGCGGCGCCCACGATGCGCCGGGCGCACGACGAAGCGTGACACCTCGAAGGCTCGCCGCTCGTCGAGCGTGAATCGTCCTTCCGCATCCTCAAGCGCCAGCTCGGCGAACTCGCGCTGCAGCATGAAGCCATGGCGCGGCAACAGGACACGCGCGTAGCCCACCAGCGCTTCAGGTTCCGGCTCGGCGCTCATCACACCAGACACTTCAGGTGGTCTGGTGTAGACGACGAAGTGGCGCGCCAGTGGATCGCAGCGGTCGCGCTCGCGGCCATCCGCGCTGGGCGCCAGCCAGCCCAGCTCACCCATGAAGACGCGCGCGCGCAGGCGGTACGCCTCCTCCAACAGGGCAGTGTAGCGTGTCGCTCGCTCGGAGAAGGAGCGCGTCTCATAGCGGATTGGCTCGCGCCACATGCTCTGCCCGCTGTGCGCGCCGATACGCTGGCGCCGATGCGCCTCACGGAGCAGCGCCACACCTGCCCGCGTGAAGACGACGTCGGATCGCTCCCGAACCATCTCCTCGGTCGCTTCCATGCTCACAGGCTCCATTTCACACCGCAGCCCGCGCACTGTGACCAGGGCGTGTCACTCTCAAACGCCGCGCGAAAGGCGCGGTAGCGCTCGCCATTCCAGATGGCCTCGAACGGCTGCTCCAGCGCGTTGCCTAGCAACCGTTCCCGGCGCGGGCCGGGATGAAACGGCGCAAAGCAGCAGGAGTAGACATTGCCATGTGCGGTGATGTAGGCCAGCGTATAGGGACGCTGGCAGCCGGTCCACGGGCGGGCGGCGCTCTGCCCGACTTCGCGCCCAACGTAGGCGGCGGGGGTGCTGGCGCCCGTCGCGGTGAAGCGCACGCCCAGCGCCTCGCAGCGCGCCGCCGCCAGGGCGATCAGCTCCCGCTCGCGCGCTCTGGCGTGGCGCCGGATGGCCTGTTGTTCGGTGGCGAGTCCCTTGCCGAAGTAGATGAAGCGCTGCACGTAGACCTCGCGCACGCCGGTCTGCGCCGCGATCTCGACCAGTCGCGGCAGCTCCTCGATGTTCTCGCGCATGGCGGTGAACCAGAGCGAGACACGTGGGGCCTGAGCGCCCAGCTCGGCCTTCAGCCGCTCGAAGGCCGCCAGATTGCGGATGATGTGTGGCAGCGCCTTCTCGTTGACGCCGCGCACGCGGGCATAGGTCTGCGGGCTGGCGCCATCCATCGAGACGCGCAGTTCATCCAGCCCCGCCGCGATCAATGCCCGCCCGCGCGCATCATTCAGCAGCAGCGCGTTGGAGTTGAAGAGGGTATAAACGCCGCGCTGATGCAGATAGGCGACGATCTGAGGTAATTCGGGATTCATCAGCGGCTCGCCCAGGCCATGCAGCACGACCCGCCGCAGACCGGGCGCCTGCTCGACGATCTGGCGCACCTCAGCCAGCGCGATGTCGCGGTCGGCTTCGCGTCCCAAATGCGTGCGTGGGCATTGATCGCAGGCCTCGTTGCAGCGCGAGGTGCTCTCGATGTACAGCTCGGTGGGCAGCGGCAGCCGCTCGCCCTGGCTAGCCTGCTCGCGCAGCCGTTGAATATCGTTGGCGGGGATCAACGTCGCCATATCTCCTCCTTCATTTCCTGCTTATTTCCTGCTCGTGACTGGAGCGTCCCGTCTGGGGCGCGGATACGGCGTCTGGGCGCGCGGGCAGCAGGGCGGCGGGCGCGATAGCTGGCAGCAACCCGGCCAGCGCCAATCGGGTGCGCGGGGCCAGCCGCTCATCGGCATGGCGCAGGGTGTCCCACAGCCGCGCCAGATCAGGCGGCTCATCAATGTCGAAGGTCGGCGCGAGCAGCGTTGCCGCCAGGCCAAGCGCGCGCGCGCGGGCGAGCGTCTCGGCGCAGACCGTCGCCGTACTCATGCGGATGCCGCGAAACAGGTCCGGCGGCGTGGCGGGCTGGCGATTCAGCCAGAGGCCGATCAGGTAGTAGCCGCCATCCTCCGCCGGGCCGAGCGCCACATCGGCGCCGTCGAGCGCGGCGAAGGCGTCGGCGACCGCATCTGTTGGCAGATGCGGCGAATCGGAGCTGCTGATGACCAGCCGCCGATAGCCCGCCGCGCGGCAGTCGCACGCAATCTGATAGAGGCGCTCGGCGAAGTTGGCGCCGCGCTGGAGGAAGACCTCGCCCGCGCAGCCAACCACGCCGCGCAGCGCCTCGAACGCGGCCTCTGGCGTGTGACGCCCCGGCGCGCAGGCCCAGCGCAGGTCGTAATGGCCCACGCCCTGAGCCGCGCCGAAACGCTCGGCTAGATCGCCGAGGAAGGCGCGGTAGAGATCAGCGGCGCGTTGCGGGCCGATCACCGAGGCCAGCCGCGTCTTCACCATCCCCGGCTCTGGAGGCTTCGCGACGATCACCAGCGCATCGGCGCGGTCGCGCGACATGATGGCGATGGGCAGGGCGCTCATGCGCGGCTCCCTCCCACGCGCGGCTCGCGCGGCCTGGATGCGCTGGGGCGCCAGCGGGCATAGCGCAGCGTGGCGACGAGGATGCGCCAGCCCGCGCGCAGCGTCCCCGCCAGCGTGCCAGAGACTTTGGATGCGCCCCCCGCGCGGCGGTGGTAATTCACCGGGATCTCGACGATGCGCAGCCCGGCGCGTGTTGCCTTGACCAGCATCTCGGTGGACCAGCCGTAGGTCATCTCGCGCATGTCCAGCGCCAGCAGCGTCTCGCGGCGGATGGCGCGCAGCGGGCCGAGGTCGCTGACCCGCGCGCCATAGAGCAGGCGCATCAGCAGGGTAGCTACGGCGTTGCCCGCGCGCTGTTGCGGAGTGAGAGCGCCCGACTCGACCCGCCCGCGCGTCCGCGACCCTATCGCCAGATCGGCCTGGTCGTCCATCACCAGCCGTGCCACCCGCGCCGCGTCCGTCAGATCATCACTGCCGTCGGCGTCCATCAGCAGAAGGATATCGGCGTCATGGGCGGCCCGCGCGCCCGCGAAGCACGCCCGCCCGTAGCCGCGGCGTGGCTCGCTGACCACCTCGGCCCCGGCGGCGCGCGCCACTGCGGCGGTCGCGTCGTCGCTGCCGTTATCCACGACGACGATGCGCGCCAGTGGCAGCGCCCGCAGCGCCGGATGCGCCAGCGCGGCGCGTACCTGCGCGCCCACTGCCGCCGCCTCATTCAGCGCAGGCATGACGATGGCGACACGCGGGTTGGCGCGCGGCTGGCGCGTCTCTTCCCGCTCCTCGCGATCCAGTCGCTCTGGCAAGGTCAGCATGGCGCCTCCTCCTTCTGTGGCATCGGTCGTGATAGTGGTCCTGATGTTGGTCGTGGCGCTGGTAGGCGCGCTCAGCTCGCCGCGCTGGGTCGGGACGCTGAGCCGCGGGGCATGCCCATAGGCGTTGACCATAGGCATACTGTTCCATGCAGTTCTTGCGAAACTCTTACCCGCCTTTTATTCGCCTCTCATCCGCGCTGGGCGAGCGGCGCCGCTTCGTGGCGCGGATGCGCCCGTAAGATTGGTGTAATGGCCCTGTGCTATGCTCTTTTCACGCATCCAGCACAGGGCGCAAGGATGGCCACGGACCTCCACGGACCTCTGCGCACAGGGATACGCTGGATGGGAGGCGAGGGAGCTATGCCGAACGAATCGGACACGCCAGTGGCAGGCGATGAGACGACTCGCCCGAGCCGCCGTATTCTGGTGGTGGACGACGAGGAAGCGATCCGCGAGGTGCTGGCGCAGTATCTGCGGCGCGCGGGCTTCGTCGTGCTGGAGGCGGCGGACGGGCCTTCGGCGCTGCGCATCGCTACGGCCACCCCGCCCGATCTGCTGATCCTCGATCTGATGCTGCCTGGCATGGATGGGCTGGAGGTCTGCCGCACGCTGCGCGAGACGCTGGCCGCGCCCATCCTGATGCTGACAGCGCGCAGCGAGGAGGACGACACGCTGGAGGGCTTTCGCGCGGGCGCCGACGACTACGTGAGCAAGCCGTTCAGTCCGCGCGAGGTGGTGATGCGCGCACAGGCCATCATGCGGCGAGTGGAGGCGACGACCGCGCCCGCCATGACGCTGGGCGACACGCTGATTTACGGTGAACTGATCATCAAGCCGCAACTGCGGCAGGTGGAGCGCGACGGCGCCTCGCTCGATCTGACCGCGCGCGAGTTTGATCTGTTGCGCTTTCTGGCGTCGCATCCGCGTCAGGTCTTTTCGCGCCAGCAACTGCTCGATCAGGTCTGGGGCTATGATTATTTCGGTGATGCCAGCACGGTCACGGTGCATATCCGCCGCCTGCGCGAGAAAGTGGAGCGCGACCCCGCCGAGCCGCAGCGCCTCAAGACCGTCTGGGGCATCGGCTACAAATTCGAGCCGTGAACCGAGCCATGAACCGAGCCGTGAACCGCAGGTGTACATATGAAGATCACAGCCAGAGCGAGCGTATCGGATGCGCTGGCGCGCCCGCTGGGCAGTATCGGGCGTCGCGTGCGGATCGGCGCGCGCTGGCTGGCGCTGACCGCGCTGGCGGTGGCGCTGACCGCGCTGGGGCTGATCGCGTTCCTGCGGCCCAGCGCCTCCGATGCCATGCAGATTGCTCTCATGCTGGCGCTCAGCGGCGCCATCTCGGTGGCGCTGGGGCAGGCTGCGCTCTGGCTCGCCGACGCCGCGCGAGTGGGTGGGGTCTGGCTGCGCCTGCTGTTGCCGCCCGCCATCACCATCATTGTGATCGCCTTCAATGTGCTGCTCGTCTCGTGGATGATGTTCATCGCCAGCGAAGACGCGCGCATCTTGCTGGGATTTCTGCTCTTTGGCGTGGCGCTCGCGCTGATGCTCTCCTCCTCGATCGCCAGCGAGATGACACGCGCCATCACGCGCATCGAGACTGGCGCGCGGCGCATCGCGGCGGGCGACTATGCCTATCGCATCGGCGAGGAGGCCTCTGGCGGAGCGGAGGAGCTGGCGCGGCTGGCGCGCTGGTTCAATACGATGGCGCGGAGTGTGCAGCGCGCCTTCGAGCAGCGCCAGCTTGCCGAAGATGAGCGGCGACAGGTGGTGGCCGCCGTCTCGCACGACCTGCGCACGCCGCTGGCCTCCATCCGCGCCATGATCGAGGCGATTGATGACGGCGTCGTCAGCGATGAGGCGACCGTGCGCCGCTACCAGCATGCCATCCACTCCGAGATCCGCCGCCTGAGCGCGCTGATGGACGACTTCTTCGACCTCTCGCGGCTGGAATCGGGCGCCTTCACGCTGCGCCGCGAGCGGCTGGCGCTCGACGATCTGCTTTCCGATGCGCTGGAGGCGACCCAGACACAGGCCGAGCGTAAAGGCGTGCGGCTGGTGGGCCAGGTGGAGGGCGCGCTGCCGCTCGTCGCAGTGGACGCCCGCCAGTTGAGCCGCGCGCTGGCCAATCTGTTGCAGAACGCGCTACGCTATACCAGCCCCGGCGATGCCATCCTGGTCTGTGCGGCGACCACGGTGGATGCGGCTGGCGCTTGCTGGGCGCACATCGTCGTGATGGATAGCGGCGCGGGCATCGCTGCGGCTGACCTGCCGCACATCTTCGAGCGCACCTATCGCGGCGAGGTGTCGCGGGTACGTGGGCAGGCAGATCAGGCAAGCGGTATGACGATTGGCGCCGGTCTGGGGCTGACCATCACACGCGGCATTATCGAGGCGCACGGCGGCTCCATCACCGCCGCCTCGCCACTGCCCGACGACCTGCGCGCACGCATCGCGCCACTGCGTGCCAGCGACGCTCCCTATCGGGGAGCCGCGCTGACCTTCACCCTGCCCGCGCTCAGCGCATTCCCGCACAACTGATCGCCGCGCCTGTAAACGCGATCTTGCGCGCCGCGTCTGACCGAAGAGGCGGCGTGGCGATGGCAGCATAGCAGGAGCAGAGCGCATGAGTGACGATGGCGCGGCGGGCGATCCGATGGCAGAGGGAGATGAGCGCGAGCGGCGGCTGGCGGCGCTACGCGGGCTGGCCCAGCGCGAGCCAGCGCCCGCGTCTTTGCCAGCGCCCGCGCCGACTCCGATGAGCTCGACTTCCGTACCGACTTCCGGCGGCAGCCGGCCCGCAGCAAGATCGGGACTACGCGACTGTCACCATCAGCATTGTGAGTTGCGCCACCGGCAAGACGATGGCACAGCTCACGGCGCACGCGGCGGTCAACCAGACGGGGGTGGGCGCCAACGAATATATGGCATGGTCGCCCGATGGCACGCGCCTGTTCTACTTCACTGATGCGCTCGGCTCGCTGACCGCCTGGGGGCCGGGGCTGCTCCCGCGGGGCTGATCTCGCCGAGGCGCTTGGCGCGCCGCATGCGACATACCGCAGGGGAGGCCAGGAGGCGGGCGAAGCCGCAAGGAACGCCGCAACGGAGGCGGAGCCAGGGAGGTGGACCCGTGGCTGTCGAAGAGGTCTATCTGCGACCAGATGATTACGAACTGGAGACGCTTGCCCGCAACATCGGCGATCTGCCTTTCTGGAGTGGGTTGCTCAAGCGCGAGCGCCCCACGCGTGTGCTGGAGATAGGCTGTGGCTGCGGTCGGCTGACGCTGCCACTGGCGCGACTGGGCGCCGAGCGGGGCTTCAGCATCACCGGGCTGGAGATCGAGCCAGCCATGCTCCAGCGCGCCCGGGAGCACGCGCGCGACGAGTCGCCAGCCACCCAGCGCGCTCTGCGCCTGACGCAGGGCGACGCGCGCGATCTGGAGTGCGCCCCGCGACCTCGCGATGGCACGGCCGGCGCGCATCCATTCGACGTTATCCTGATGCCCTATGGCGTCGCCCACCACTTCATCTCCAGTGACGAGCAACTGAGCGTGTGGCGCGGGGCGCGACGCTGGCTGCGCGCGGGCGGGCTGCTGGCAGTGGATGTGGTAGCGCCCGACCTGGAGCGTCTGGCGCGGGGCCTGGGCGCCCGCACGCCACGGCGGCGCGATCTGGAGGTCAGCCACAGCGGCCGCACGCTCAGCCGCACCATCGCCACGCGCTATTGCGCCGCCAGCCAGGTCGAGCGGCTGACCTTCGACTACTCCATCGCGGAGGCCGATGGCCAGCGGCGCGACTACCGCTCGGCGTTCGCCATGCGCGTCTACTTCCCCCGCGAGCTGGAGCTGCTCTTCCACGCGACTGGCTTTAGCGTCGAGCGCATGCTTGGCTCCTATGCTGGCGAGCCGTATACCGCGCAGGCGCCGCTGCTGCTGACGCTGGGCCGCGCCATCTGACTCATCTGATGAGCCGCTCCTTCTCCTTGACGCGACAGGCGCCGGAAGCACGATGCCCCTCGCCCGCTGGGAGAGAGGCAGGGGTGAGGGTGCGCCGTAACGACACCCGTAACGACCTCGGGACGCCCTTCTCCTATGCTGATGGTGAAGAGAGAAGGCCACAGGAGCGAACCAGACTACAGCGCCAACAGGGCCTTCTCCCAGCGGACACGGACAGGAGGAGGTATCCCCATGCGAACCATCGAGACGATGCAGACCATCCAATCTCCTCAGGCGGATAGCGTTCAATCGGCTCCAGCCGGAGCGCGCGAGGAGGCGCAAGACACGGCGGGACTGCACGTCAATGTCATCGCTGTGCGCCACCCGCACTCCACACTCTCGCGAGCGGCGCGCTGGCATCGCGGCGTCGCGCGGGTGTTGCTCGGCGGTCTCGCGCTGCAGCTCTTCTTCGCGGGACTGGGCGTGTTTGGCGTGACAGGCTTTCTGCCGCATGCCATCCTGGGCAGCAGTATCATCCTGGCGTCGTTCGCGCTGCCGATTGTGGCGTGGCGCGGGCGGCTGGGCAGCGCGCTGACGCGGCGCT
Source organism: Ktedonobacterales bacterium (assembly GCA_025935235.1). Taxonomy (GTDB): domain Bacteria; phylum Chloroflexota; class Ktedonobacteria; order Ktedonobacterales; family JADMIN01; genus JAKAIY01. The sequence goes on from JAICVT010000065.1 coordinate 9,148, forward strand.
CGTGGCTGCTGGCTGCGCTGATGGTCTTGCAGGGGCTGCTGATAGACGCCGGGCGCGTCAGCCATGTCATCACGGCGCTGCATCCGGTCAACGCAATGCTGCTCGTGCTGCTCACCTTCACCATGATCGTCTGATCCGCGTCTAATACCGAGCCGTTGCCGAGCCGTTGGCGGCAAGAGGAGTGAGAGATATGCAAGCGACAGCGACGATCACCACTGTCATCCCCGGCGCCCGCGTGATGGATCACCCGCACGCGCCGACGTTGGATGGCCACCCTGATGAACATGCGCGCCACAGTTGCGTCGCCGCCAGCATCGCCGAGGGGCTGAGCATCCTGACGGGCAAGCGCGTTGTCGCTGATGAGCTGAAAGACGCCGCCTACGGACAGGGCGACACAGACGCGCAGGTGGCGTGGCGCTATCAGCAATATTGCCACGACCATGGCGCGCTCCTCTCGCGCTTCACGGGATCGCGGGCCGAGCTGGTCGCGATTGTGCGGCGACAGGTGACGTTGGGGCATCCGGTGGTTGTGACGATGCCGCCGCAGTGGGCGCAGGCGTCCGCCAGCCCCACGCATCCCGCTGGCGCATCAGCCGACGCAGCCACAGGCGCAACGCGCGGCGCAACGCATGCGGGGCTGGCGGTTGGTGTGGGGCCACATGCCATCCGCGTGATGAGTCCGCAGCATGGCTTCATGCAGGACGCCAGCGACGAGTGGTGGGCGGCCCACCTGTGCGACGGCGAGGTATGGGTGATGGAGCGCAAAGACGCGAGTGGCGCGAGTGGCGCGAGCAACTCCGCCGCGCGCGCGAAACTCGCTGGGCAGCCAACGCCGTTCGGCGGCCTCTCGTATACTGAGAACGCCAGTGTGTGGCGCAGCCCGGCCACTGGCCACTCGCTCGCGGGCGCCTTCCTGACGTTCTACGTCGGCTTGCGCGGGCCGGGTGGGCAGACGGCCACACAACTGCTGGGGCTGCCCGTCTCAGAGGAGTATCCAGCGGCGCCCGGCAAGACCCGCCAGGACTTCGAGCGCGCCTCGCTGATCTATGACGAGCGCGCCGCCGATCCTTGGCGCATGAGCTACGCCGCCATCACGCACGATATGGATGCGCTGCGCGAACAGATCACCCAGGATGCGCAGACCATCGCCGACCTGGAGCGTCGCATCGCCGCGCTGGTAGCCGGAGCCAGCGCGCCCACCGACGCGGCGGCCCCAACTCCCAACGCGGCGGCGAACTAGCTGGCGGGGGTCTGACCGGCGGAGGGTTGGGCGACGGGCGCTGCGCCAGGCATGACCTCGTCTTTCAGGCTGGCGCGCGTCGCGTCCCATAGCTCCTGTGTGTCCTCATGCCCGTGGACGGAAATGGCATGCTCGACGGCGGCGCGCACGACTTCATCTTCTTCCCCAGAGATGGTGAGCGTGCAACCCATGACACTTGGCGTGTCCCGACAATCCGCGACTTTCCTCGGCATGCTCGTGCTCCTCTCTTGTGCGGGCGTGGCGGCGCATGCGGTAGCTGGAATCACACGCGGCTCCAGCGACGCGCCCCTCGCCGCGCTGGCAAGCATAACATAAGTATGTATCACGCGCGATACTTCAAACGGGGTAGCGCGTCAGCGGGCAAGCGAGCGGACAAGTGGCGTCACTGCGCGCCAGCGACTGCGCATTCTCCCGCTAGCCATCGGTGGCGCGATGTGAGACACTGGGGGCGCGACTCGCGCCTCCGCGCTCAGCATTGACGAGCGTTGCGGGGGATGCTCGATCACACATGCTGACCGCGATGTACTCGGATGAACTCGATGGATGCGGCAGGAGAGGAGCCTGTGCGATGACAACCCCGTATGGTGACTACCCAAACTATCAACCGCCAACCGGCCCGACAACCCAGCAGGAATACCCGTCGCAGCCCTATCAGCCCTACCCATCGCAGGAGCAGCCGCCCTATCAGGGCAGCTATCCACCGCCGCCACCGCAGCAGCCGCAGGCAGGCTATGCGCAGCCCTACTCGGCCCAATATCCGCAGCAGTACGCGCCGACTCCAGGCTACCCGCCCCCAGGGCCGACCAGCGGCATGGCCATCGCTAGCCTGGTCTGCTCGCTGCTGGGCATCGGGCTGGTGGGGGTGATCCTCGGCCATCTGGCGCTCAACGAGATCAACAAGTCCAACGGCTACACGCAGGGGCGCGGACTAGCTATCGCTGGCCTCATCATCGGCTACCTGCAGATCGCCGCCGCTGTGGTCTTCATTCTGATCTTCATCATCGGGATCGCCTTCGCGGCCAACGTCCCGACGCAATAGTGGCGCGCTGGGCGACCAGTGATCGGGCCACGCCATCCACCTGCGCGTCTGGGCGCGTGGGGGACGGCGTGGTCGGCCCGCGCCGGAAGGGTAGCCTGTGCGCTCTGATATCGTGCCTCCCAATCGCTTCCTCACCATCGCCCTGCTCGTGGGACTGCTTGCGCTCATCGCCTATGGCGCGTACAACCGCGACCCCGCCACCATCGCGATCGTCGTGGCGCTGCTGGTCTTCTTCGGCGCGCCCGCTCTGCTGCTCTTCGCACTCAACCGCCGCGCGCACCAGCGACCGCCAGATGAGATCAATCAGCCTGGTCAGGTGGACCAGCCCGATCAACCCTTACCATAGCCCCAGCCACGCCTCAGCGCGCGTTTTGTGCGCGACCACGAACATTCGTACAAGGATGTCGTTTTCGCCCGTACCCATTCGACGTATGAGCGGAATGGGAGCGCGGGAGGCGATTGGAGCTTGCCGCCTCGGCCATTCGCGTGCGATAGCCTCGGAGGAGGAAGCCATGCAGTATGCGTTGTTGATCTACACCGACGAGAAGCAGGAAGCCGAAACGACCAAAGAGCAGGCAGATGCGATCATGGCAGCGTACTTTGCGTTCAGCGAGCAGTACAAAGACAAGATCGTCGCCGGCGAGGCGCTGATGCCCACGCAATCGGCGACCACTGTGCGCGCGCCCGAGGGCAAGGCGCTGACTACCGATGGCCCTTTCGCCGAGACGAAGGAGCAGTTGGGCGGCTTCTACCTCATCGAGGCCGCGAACCTGGACGAGGCCATCGAGATCGCCGCCCGCATCCCAGGCGCCGCCTATGGCAGCATCGAGGTGCGCCCGGTGATGAAGTTCGATAGTTAGACGCGGAACCTCACCCCCCTGTCCCCCTCTCCCACAAGGAGAGGGGGGAGCCGAAAGCTGGCAGGCGACCAATGCAGCAGACGCCGCGCGTCATCGAGCGCACATTTCGCGAGGAGTCAGGGCAGATTCTGGCCGCGCTGATCGCGAGCATCGGCGATTTCAGCGTCGCCGAGGATGCCCTGCAGGACGCGGTAGAGGCGGCGCTGCGCCAGTGGCCGCACGAGGGCGCGCCGCGCAATCCCGCCGCTTGGCTGACGGCCATCGCGCGCCGCCGCGCCATTGATCGCCTGCGGCGCGACGCGACGCTGATGCGCAAACAGGAGACGCTCCACGCGCTGGCCGCGCTGGAGGCGGCGCAGGACGACGCCGCCAGCGACACCGACGAGATCCCCGACGACCGGCTCAAGCTCTTCTTCACCTGCTGTCATCCCGCGCTGGCGCTCGAGGCGCGCATCGCGCTGACGCTGCGTACGCTGGGCGGGCTGACCACCGAGCAGATCGCACGGGCCTTCCTCGTGCCAGAGGCGACGATGGCGCAACGCCTCGTGCGCGCTCGCCGCAAGATTCGCGACGCGCGCATCCCCTATCAGGCGCCGCCGCTGCGCCTGCTGCCAGAGCGGCTGGATGGCGTGCTGGCCACGCTCTACCTCATCTTCAACGAGGGCTACATGGCCTCGGCGGGCGATTCGCTGATGCGCCAGTCGCTCTCCGCCGAGGCCATCCGCCTGACACGCACGCTGGTGACGCTGCTGGCGCGCGAGCCAGAGCTGCCCGCCGAGCCAGAGGCGCTGGGGCTGCTGGCGCTGATGCTGCTGACCGACGCTCGCCGCGATGCGCGGGTTGCCGCGCAGGGCGACCTGGTCACGCTGGAGGAGCAGGATCGCAGTCTGTGGGACCGCTCAGAGATCGCCGAAGGACTGGCGCTGCTCGATCTGGCGGTCGCCGCGCGGCGGCGCGGCCCCTATCAGCTTCAGGCGGCCATCAGCGCGCTGCACGCGCGAGCCGCGACGCCCGCCGCGACCGACTGGGGCGAGATCGCGCTGCTCTATGCTCGCCTGGCCGAGCTGACCCCGACGCCCATCGTGGAGCTGAACCGCGCGGTGGCCGTGGCGATGGCCGAGGGGTCAGCGGCGGGCCTCGCCCTGCTGGATGCTGCAGCGCTGAGCGCACGGCTGGATGACTATCACCTCTACCACGCCGCGCGCGCCGACCTGCTGCGTCGCGCGGGCCGCGCCAGCGATGCGGCGGCCAGCTACCAGCGCGCCCTGGCCCTCTGTCAGAATCAGGTGGAGCGGCGCTACCTCCAGCGCCGCCTGCGCGAGCTGGAGCAATAGCTTCGCGCCACAAACCTCCACTCTTTCCGCGCTCGCGCGATCTTTCCTCATCCGCTCATCCATGCTCATCGCAGGGGTGTAGGTATAGGCGAGTCTGTCAACGACATGTGGCCACATCGAGCGAACAGACCAGATTCGAGAGTGTTGCGGCGCGCCGCCTGATGAGACGACGCCGCGCGACGCACGACGACTTCGGCGGCAGTGGGCAGACGTCCCACGTCGCACGCTGGATTTGGGAAAGGGTCTCGCTCCTATGGACAATCTCGCCAAGCTCTACGCGGCTGTGCTGGGCGCCGTGCTGACGCTGGTCGGCATTCTTGGCTTCATCCCCGGCCTGTCGCCAAACGGCAACCTCATCGGCATCTTCGCTATTGATCCGCTGCACAATGCCATCCACATTCTCTCCGGTGTGGTGGGGCTGGCGGTGGCCTTCACAGCGGGCGGCGTCTACGCTCGCTACTACGCGCTGATCTTCGGCCTCGTCTACGGCCTGGTCACGGTGATCGGCTTTGTCCAGGGGACGACGGTGCTGGGACTGATAGATGTGAACCTCGCCGATAACGTGCTGCACCTGCTGATCGCGGCGGCCTCGCTGGCGGTGTTCTTCGTGACGGCCCGCTCGACCACCAAAGCCTTGCCACGCATCGCGTGAGCTCGCCTGGCTGAATCCGACGGGGAGTGACGCCACGCGCGCCACTCCCCGTCAGTCGTTTTCGGCCCATTGGCGCCAATCGTGGGCGCCTGCGCTCGGCCATGCTGATGCGAGAGGGAGAGAGAGGAGCATTCACCATGAAGACGCTGGCGCCGCCGACCATACCAGACACATCTCAGGCGCCCCCGCGACAACGGCGACAGGACAGGATCGCGCGCGGACTGATCCTCGCGGCGGGCGCGCTGTGCTTCGCGCTGCTGGCGTGGGGCCACCTGGGGCTGGGCGCGCTGCTCATCCCACCGCCGCGCACGGCGGCGCGGCAGGTCGGGCGCGCCGGGCGGCTGACGGTCGCGCTCACGCTCGATTCCGGCCAGCTCACACCCGCTGGCCCCAATCGCGTCCGCTTCACGCTGAGCGACGCCAACGGTCACGCCATCATCGGCGCCGCCGTGGTGGCCCATCCCCAGATGGTAACGATGGCGATGGAAGCGCCGAGTGTCGTTGCCACCCCTGGCGCGCCGGGCAGCTATGGCGTCGACCCACGCTTCGCGATGGCGGGCGACTGGCGTCTGCTCGTTACTGTCAGCCGCCCCGGCTATGCCCCGCAGACGCTCAGCTTTCCCGTCAGCGTGCGTTGGCGCTGAAGTGGCGCTGAGGTGGCGCTGAGTTGGCGCCGACTCAGGCGCTGATGTCCGCGCTCCAGAAGTGGGGATAGCGCGTGACGAATCCGACAGCGTTGACGGTGAGGTGGGCAACGAACGCGCCGCCGGAAGACTCGTAGCGGTAGGTCGTTTCGCTGGTGCGGCGATAACTCTGCGTCAGCGGCTCCAGCGTGAACTCCGGGAAGCGCAGCCACGCCGC